>NZ_JAQOZV010000003.1:0-257073 GCF_030348125.1 Massilia sp. DJPM01 | reverse complement strand
GTCAATCCTGACTCGGCCGGCAACGTGCGTATCCTGGCTAACGGCTAACGGCTAACGGCTAACGGCTACCGCACCCCGGCGTACATCGCCCGCATCACGCTCAGGACGGGCGAGTCCGAGGTGGTCAACTTCCATATGCCCGGCAAGCCGGTATGGTGGATACTCGACGACAATGGCGACGCCCGCGTGGTGAGCACCATCAGCACCGCCATCTGGTCGGACGACACCAGCATCACGCATTGGTATCGGGCCGCGCAAGACAAGCCCTGGGAAAAATTGGCCACCTTCGGCTATAGCGACGAGCACTGGTGGCCGCAAAGCCTGTCGCGCGACCAAAAGTCGCTGGTGGTGAGGTCGCGCCACGATCGCGACACCTTCGCCTACTTCCGCTACAGCCTGGAGACGCGCAGCGTCGGCGAGCTGCTCGCCGGTCATCCGACCCAGGACATCTACGTACCCGACACCGAGACCGACGGACAGTTTCGCCAGATCGCCAGCGCGGGCATGAAACCCGTTGTCGAATGGTTCGATCCGGCCTGGGCGGCGATGCAAAAGAGCGTCGATACGGCCTTGCCGGACCGGATGAATCTGATCTCCGGCAGCCTGACCAACAAGCTGCTGATCTATTCGTACAGCGATGTCGATCCGGGCCAGTGGTTGTTGCTTGACGTGCCGAGCGCATCAAGCTGCTCGAGCGCACCATCGGCGCGGGCGCGCCGCCTTGATCCCGCTCAGGCCGGCTGGCGCGCACGCCTGCGTGCGCCCAGCATGGCCAGCGCGCCCAGTCCCAGCAAAGCGAGGCTGACCGGTTCCGGCACCGCCGCCACGGTACTCATCGAAAACTCCTGGATATCGCCGTAGAACACCGTGGAGCGGCCCGTGAGCACGTCGTTGTAGCCGAACTGCGACTGTTTCATCGCGTAGTCGTACAGGTCGGGGCGCACAGTGGTCGAGAAAGGCGTGGTCAGGCTGGCGTTGGCGCCGGCGAACAAGTGATTCACCGATTCGATGCCGTGGTAGGCATACATGCTTTCATCCTGGGTGGTCCAGTTCACGCCGGCGAACGCCTGGTCCGATCCCCACGCACTCGCGGTCGATGCGCCGTTGGCGGTCTGCTGCTGGAAATGCCCGGTGCGGCGGTAATTGCGGGTCACGCCGTCGACCGTGATGCTGGCGCTGAACAGATTCAAGCCATACAGGCCGTCATACTGGTTCAGGTAATGGTCGCGCGTGGCGCCCGTATCGTCGAACGTCAGCGTCATCTGGTAGCGCTTGCCGACCAGGTCGCCCGGGCCGAATTCGTCCAGGTTGTTCTGGGCAACGCTGCTGATCACGCCGCGCGAAGTGGTGGTGAGAATGGTCGCCTGGGCGCTGGAGATCCAGGCCGAGGCAACGAGGGCGAACGCGAGGAATGATTTTGCTGACACGATATTCTTTCTTGTAGTTTGGTTAAGGTGGCTTGATCATCAAGCAAAAAACATGCCATTGGGAAATTCGTGTTTGCTATCATCGGCTTAGGAATGTCCGCGAAGAAATCCCCTGAACGTCTGTAAGATTTTCCGACAGGCGCGCCGCGCGGGCCGGGCGTGATCCCGGCCGCCGGTTGACTGGTCCGCGCCCGCCCCGGATACTGTCGCCATGACCACGACGAACGGAAGCGCATGCCTGTAACGATCCTGATTGTGGAAGATGAACTGGCGATCGCCGACAGCATCGCCTACGCCTTGCGCACGGATGGCTTCGTGGCGCGCCATGTGACCCTGGGCGCGCAGGCGTTGCAAGCGATGCGCGGTGACGGCCCGGCCGAGCTGCCGGCGCTGGTCGTGCTCGACGTCGGCCTGCCCGACATGAACGGTTTCGAGGTATGCCGCCAGCTGCGCCAGTTCTGCAACGCCCCGGTGATTTTCCTGACCGCGCGCAGTGACGAAATCGACCGCATCGTCGGGCTCGAAATCGGCGCCGACGATTACGTCACCAAGCCGTTTTCGCCGCGCGAACTGGTGGCGCGCATCCGCGTCGTGCTGCGCCGCCTGGCGCCGCCGGCCGCGCCGCCGGCCGGGCCGCCGGCAGGGCGCTTCGACATCCGCGCGGCCCAGGCGCGCATCCTGTACCGTAGCCAGGTGCTCGACCTGACCCGCTACGAATACCTGCTGCTCAAGGCCCTGTGCGAGCATCCCGGCCACGTGCTCTCGCGCGCGCAGTTGATGGACCGGGTCTGGGCCGATGCGCCCGACACGCTCGAGCGCACCGTCGACGCCCACGTCAAGTCGCTGCGCGCCAAGCTGCGCCAGGTCGACCCCGGCGACGACCCGATCCAGACCCACCGCGGGATGGGCTACAGCCTGGCGGGCACATGAGGATCGGCCTGCGCATCCTGCTCGGCTACTTTCTGATTGTCGGGCTGGCGGCGTGGTTTTTGCTCAATGTGTTCGTGGCCCAGGTCAAGCCGGGCGTGCGCTCGACGCTGGAAGACACCCTGGTCGATACCGCCCACCTGCTGGCCGAAGTGGTGGCCGACGATGTCAAGGCCGGCAAGGTGGGCGACTCGCAGATGCTCACGCGCATCCAGAACGTCGCCAGGCGCCATGTGGATGTCCAGATCGATGGCTTGAACAAGCGCAGCCTGAATTACCGGGTGTACATCACCGACCTGCAGGGGCGCGTCACCTTCGATTCGAGCGGCAAGGATGTGGGCAAGGATTACTCGCTCTGGAACGATGTCTACCTCACCCTGCGCGGCCAGTACGGGGCGCGCAGCACGCGCGCCACCGGCAGCGACGACACCAGCGCCGTGATGCACGTGGCGGCGCCCATCATGGATGGCGAGCGCATCATCGGCGTGCTGACCGTCGCCAAGCCGGTCTCGACCGTGCAACCGTTTGTCGAGCGCAGCCAGCGCATCATCCTGCAGCGCGGCGCCGTGCTGCTGGGCTCGTCGCTGCTGATCGGGGTGGGATTTGCCTGGTGGCTCAACCGCGCCCTGCGCACCCTGATGGTGTACATCGCCGATGTCGAGGCCGGCCGCAAGGCGACCTTGCCGGCGCTGGGCAATAACGAGATCGGCACGCTCGGGCGCGCGCTCGAAGCGATGCGCAACAAGCTCGAAGGCAAGGAATACGTGGAAGAACTGATGCACACCCTGGCCCACGAGCTCAAGAGCCCGATCGCGGCGATCCAGGGTTCGGCCGAGCTGATGCAGGAAGACATGCCGGCCGCCGAGCGCCAGCATTTCCTCGGCAATATCCTGAACCAGAATTTGCGCCAGAAGCAGCTGATCGACAAGTTGCTGGCGCTGATCCGCGTGGAAAAGCAGCAGCGCCTGGGCGCGCCGGAAACGGTGCCGCTGCGCGCCCTGGCCGAGCAGGTGCGGGCGGATGTCTCGGTGCGGCTGCTGGCGCGCGGCCTGACCCTGGACGCCTTCGTCGACAAGCTGATCGTGAAGGGCGACCCGCTGCTGCTGCGCCAGGCGGTCGGCAACCTGCTCGACAACGCGATCGATTTTTCGCCGCCGGGCGCCGTCATCACATTGCGGGGCGAGCAAATGGGCGATGAAACGGTGATCAGCGTGAGCGACAGCGGGAGTGGGATTCCCGCGTTCGCGCGCGAGCGGCTGTTCGAGCGTTTCTACTCGCTGCCGCGCCCGGACGGCGCCAAAAGCACGGGCCTGGGCCTGCCGTTCGTGCGCGAAGTGATGGCGCTGCACGGCGGCCGGGTAACGGTCGACAACATCGAGCCGCACGGCGTCTGCGCCATGCTGCACCTGCCCATCGTCTTGGTTTCCTGACCGGGGTCTGACCTCTGATTAGCATGACCGGGGTCTGACCTCTTAGCATGACCGGGGTCTGACCTCTGATTAGCAACAAAAACGTTGCTAATCAGAGGTCAGACCCCGGTTTAGTTGCAGACCCCGGTTGGGATACTTTCATGCGGGCGACTTCACACGCAGCGCATCTGCAGCGCATACACGCTCCCTATACTGGTTCCACCACCAATCGGGAGCTTTCATGCAAAAAACACTGCTGTACAAAATACTCGCCATCCTGGCACTCACGCTGGTGATCTGCCTGCTGTTGGCGATGATCCAGGGGACCATCAGCGACCGTTCCGAGTTCCGCGCCCAGGCCGTGGCCAGCATCGCCGCCGATTCGGTGCGCGAACAGTCGATCACCGGTCCCATCATGGTCATTCCCTACACCGATGAATTCGATGTGACCGTGCCCGCCACCAGCGATGCCGCCAGCAAGCCCGAAACCGTGCGGCGCTCGGTCAGCCGGGTGCACCTGGTGTTTCCGAACCAGCTAACGATCGATGGCCGCTTCGATACCGATTACCGTTATCGCGGCATCCACCGGGTCTTGTATTACAGCGGCCAGCACGCGCTGTCGGGCAACTTCGACTTGCCGCTCAAGTCATCCCTGCCGCGCGCCAATTCGCTCTCGCGCATTACCGTGGGCCAAGCCAGCATCGCGGTCGGGATCGAGGATGTGCGTGGCATCCGTAATATTCCGAGCATTACCTGGGGCAAGCAGCCGATCGAATTCCAGCAGGGAACCGGCAGCGTCGCCCTTGGCAGCGGCTTGCATGCCGATCTGCCACCCATGGAGATGGAACAGGGCGGCCGCGTCAACTTCGCGTTCAACCTCAATCTCGATGGCATCGAACGCCAGCATTTCTCGCCCGTCGCGCGCAATAACCAGATCACGCTGACATCGAAGTGGCCGCATCCGCAATTCGGCGGCCGTTTCCTGCCATCGACCAAGGACCGCAGCATCAGCGACGATGGCTTCAAGGCCAACTGGTCGATCTCGTCGCTGTCGAGCGCCACCCAGCAGCAATTGCGCGCCCTGCAGGATGGCACTGCGGCGGCCGCGAACGCCATGCCGGCCGCGCGCGCTCCCACAGCCGATGGCGATGGCCGCGCCGACCGCTTCAGCGTGGCCTTCATCGAACCGGTGAACGCCTATTCGCTGGCCGAGCGCGCCACCAAATACGGTTTGCTGTTCGTGGCGCTGACCTTTGCCGCCTTCTTTATCTTTGAAATCCTCAAGCGCTTGCCGATTCACCCGATCCAGTACCTGCTGGTCGGCCTGGCGCTGGTGCTGTTCTTCCTGCTGCTGGTGGGCTTGTCGGAACATATCCGCTTCGTCGTGGCCTACCTGATCGCCAGCACGGCCTGCATCTTGCTGCTGGGTTTTTACCTCAGTTTCGTGCTGCGCAACCGGGTGCGCGGCGTGGGCTTCGGCGTGGCGCTGACCGTGCTCTACGGTGCGCTGTATGGCTTGCTGAGCTCGGAGAATAATGCGCTGGTGCTGGGCAGTATCCTGCTGTTTGCGGTGCTGGGGGCGATCATGGTCGCTACCCGCAAGGTGGACTGGTATCAGATCGGCAAGCCCGAGCCGGTCGCAGACGAGCAAGCGTACTGAGAAACCGTGGCCGGCGGGCATGCCGACTGGTTTTTGCGGCGCAGGCGCGGCACTGAAAACAGCCGTCAGCGACGCTGCCGGGTCTGGCGTTCGAATGTGTCTCCGATCAATGCGTAGAACGCATCCGCCCGCACGGCTTTACTGTAATAAAAGCCTTGGGCTGCACGGCAGCCATGGGCCATGAGAAACTGGGTCTGTTGCACGGTTTCCACACCTTCGGCGATCACCCCCAGGTGCAGGCTGGCAGCCATGGCGATGATGGCCGTGACCAGCGCCGTGTCGTTCTGGTCTTTGCCGATGTCGCGCACGAACGACTGGTCGATCTTGAGCGAATGCACTGGAAAGCGCTGCAGGTAGGCCAGGCTGGAATAGCCTGTGCCGAAGTCGTCGACCGAGAGCTGGATTCCCATGTCGCTCAGCCGGGTCAGCATGGCAAGATTGTAGTCGCTGCGCTGCATCAACATGCTTTCGGTGATCTCCAGTTCGAGGGCGGTGGCGGGAATGCCCGCTTCGTTCAGGATTTGCCCGACCACGTAGCAAAAGTCAGCTTGTTCGAGTTGTCGGGGCGACAGATTGACCGCCATTTTCAGCTCCGGGTGGCCTGCATCGTGCCACAGTTTCAGCTGTTGGCAAGCCTGGCGCAATACCCACTCGCCGATCGGCACGATCAGGCCGGACTCTTCCGCGTTGGCGATGAAATCGCCGCAGGAAATCGGCGCTTTTCCCGGCGGCTGCCAGCGCAGCAGGGCCTCGGCGGAAAAAATGATGCCGCTTTCCATCTCCACCTGCGGCTGGTAATGCAGGATGAACTCATCTTGCGCCAGGGCCTGGCGCAAGCGCTTGCCGATATCAAGACGCGCCAGCACTGCCTCGTTGAGCGCGGCAGTAAAGAACTGGAAATTGCCTCGCCCCATGGCCTTGGCGTGGTACATGGCGGTATCGGCGGCGCGCATCAGGGAGTCCACATCCAGGCCATCGTCGGGATACAGGCTGATGCCGATGCTGGCGCCCAGATGCAACTGGTTCAGTTCCACCCCGAAAGGCTGCGTCAGGCTGTCGAGCGCCTTTTGCGCCACCCGCGCGGCATCGCTGCTGTCCCCCAGCAAAGGCAGGATGAGGACGAATTCGTCGCCGCCCAGCCGGGCCACGCTATCGCCTTCGCGCAGGCATTGTTGCAATCGCATGGCAGCCATTTTCAACACTTGATCGCCGATATGGTGGCCGAGCGAATCGTTGATATTTTTGAAATAGTCGAGATCGATGAACAAGATCGCGACCCAGCGCCGGTGGCGATTGGCAAAGGCGATGGCTTGGCGCATGCGGTCCTGCAACAATGTGCGATTGGGCAATCCAGTCAAGGCATCATGATCGGCCATATGCTGGATGCGCTCATCGGCCAGCCTGCGTTCAGTCAGGTCGAGCACGAAGCTGACGCATTCTTGCCGCGGCCCTTCGAACAGGGCGCTGGCAAACAGTACCGGAATGCGGCCGCCATCCTTGCGGATGTACTCCTTCTCGTAGGAGGTGCAATGTCCGGTGGTCTTGAGTTCTTCAAGGGCATGCTGATCCGCCGCATCATATTCCGATGGCGTAATGTCGGTCCAGCGGAAGCTTTCCGCCAGCACGTCTTGCCTGGAATAGCCGGAAATTCTCAGGAAGGCGTCATTCGCCTCGCTGACGCGCCCACTCAGGTCGCCGATGAAAATCCCGATGATATTGGCATCCACCAGGCGCCGGATGCGCGCCTCCCTGTCCCGCAACGCTTCCTCGGCGCGCTTGCGCTCGCTGATGTCGCGCGCAATGGCCGATACGCCAGTCACCCGCCCTGCGGCGTCCCGGATCGGGGAGGTGGTGAGCGACACATCGATGCGGCGACCATCCTTGCGCATCCGCACAGTGTCGAGATGTGCGATCCTCTCGCCGCGCCGCAGGCGCTCCATGATAGCCGGCATCTCCGCGGCCAGCTCGGGTGGAATCAGGACCGAAATCGGTTGGCCGAGCATTTCCGCAGCACTGTATCCATACATGCGCTCGGCCCCGGCATTCCAGCTGACGACGATGCCGTCGAGCGTCTTGCCGATGATGGCGTCGTCGGAAGAGGTGACGATGTCAGCCAGTTGCAGTGCGGCTTGCTCGGCCTGGCGGGTGCGCTCCAGGTCTTGCGTGCGTTGGGCGACCAATTGCTCGATCAACGTGGCATGGCCGCTGATCACGAGCAGGAACGCGCCGAGCAGGCCGGTAAACGCCAGCCCGCCGGTCAGCACGAACCAGGCAACCCGAAGATGCGGGGGCGAAAAATACGGTTCCTTGGCGCCGTTGAACACGCCCACCACCACCGCGAATGCGAGGCAGATCGGGAGAGCCACCGTGTTGCGCCGACGCCGCCAGATGGGGTGCGGCTGCCCGAACCATGTCAGTACCAGCGGCGTCACGACCAGTACGCCGATGGCGTCGCCAATCCACCAGGCCCCCCAGGTAAAGGCATAATTTTGTGGCGGCACCCTGCCAGCAAGCAGCACCGCTGTCGCGCCCACGCTGGCACTGATGAGGCAACTGAGCGGCCCGCCCAGCGCGAGAAACTTGAGCACGTCGCCGGTCCGGTCCAGCGGCGTCGGGAAGCCGACAAAGCGGCGAATCAGGCCGGCGCCGGCGAGGGCTTGCAGGGTGGCGCCAGTGCCGATAGCGGCCGGCAAGAGCAAGGATGTCACCAGCGAGGCGGTGTTGCTGCCATCGAATGAAATGACCGCATTGGCCAAAAGCGCCCCCAGCCAGATGCCGGGTGCCACGCGCTTGCCAAGGATGAGCACTGCGCCCAGCGCAATGCCCGCGGCAGGCCAGATGGGCGCGGCATACCCGGACGAGACTGCCATCAGCGAGCCGAACCGGGCGGCGATGTAATAGAGAAGGGCGAGAACGATCGTCTCGCCCATCCGGCGTATCACCTGAGTCTGCATATGTCATCCGCATACGGCCTGCGGGCATGAGGTGGACGCACCTCCGGAAAGCGCAGGCGCGTTGCATCTCTCCAGTAATTCAATGCAACGAACGTCGTTGATGTGCTTGTACCCGAGACCTTGGGTCCATGCTGTAAGACCCGATATGGCGACGAAAAGTTCGGAAGATGAGGATGGGCGCCACCGGCAAGGCCTGGTAGCGGAGCGGCAGGCGCGCGCCGCTGGCCGCTTGCGGCGCGGCGTGACGCTCAGTGCTTGGAGCCGGTGGTCCAGCGCAGGCCGAAGCCGAAGCGGCGGTCCATCAGCTCGTGCCCGCTTTCGCGGCCTTGCTGGGAAAAGTAGTCGGCCAGCTTGGTCACCTGCATGCTGCCGCCGCGGTTTTCGATCATGGCAATCGCGCACATCATCTGGTTGCCGCCCTGGTCGAGCCGCACTTCGATCGGCGCCTGGTCGGGCATATTGATGGTCACCACGCCATCGGTGGCGGCCCAGTTCGGCGCGCCCTCGTAGATGAAGGCGAAGATCAGGGCGCGCTTCAGTTGGTGGAAGTGGTCGCCGTTGATGGCCAGGTTTTCACCTTCGGCCGATTGCCCGGTGCGGTCGTCGGCCGCCAGCCGCATGTACGGTGGACGGTCGAAGTCGCCCCAGACATTGCCCAGCGCCTGTACCAGGCCCGGACGGCCATCGGCCAGCTCGTACATGCAGCCGAGGTCGAGGTCGATGCCCTTGCCGGTGGCGCTCGTGGCGCTGCGGTTCCAGTTCAGGTTGACGTGGATGCGGCCGAAGCCCTTGCTGCCGCCGCGCTTGTCGAGCGAGACCTTGTCGCCGCGCTTGTCGAGCGTGACTTTCGAGAGCGATACCGGCTGTTGCTGCTGGGGCGCGGGCGGAACCGGCACGGGGGCCGGTGGCGTGGGCGCGGCGCCCGGGGTCGCTTCGGTGCCGCCGAAATGCTTGAGCAGGGCCGACAGGCCGCCGTTGAAGCCCTGGCCGACCGCGCCGAAGCGCCAGATGCCGTCTTTACGGTAGATTTCGCCGACGATGACGGCTTTTTCATCTTGGAAATCGGCACCCGACCAGGGGAATTGCACGCTCTCGCCGAGTTTCAGGCTGCTGGCGCCCACATTGCGCATGGTGCCGCTGCCATCGATGGCGGCCACGAACACCAGCTTGGCGATCGAGGCTGGCAGCGCATCGAGCTTGACGGCGAAGCTGGCGGTGCGCCCGGCCATGGTCATGCTGATTTCATTGGCGGGGCTGGCCAGCTGGTTGTAGAACACCATGTAGCGCTCGTCCGAGAGCTTGTCGGCGCTGTCCAGGCCGAAGCAGGAAATGTCGATCACCAGCCCGGCGCTGTCGATATCGAGCACCACCTGGAAGGGCGCCGCCAGGCCCAGGTCGGCCAGCTTGCCTTTTTGTCCGCGCGAAAAATTTGTCACGATAGCGTCCTTTTCACTCAAGTCAGGTTCAAAGTTCCCGTGGAATTGCCGGGCTCATCGGAGGGTGGTCGTGATGCGCGCCAAACACGTTCGATTGTTCGATGGTGCGTTCGGCCCAGGCGCGGTGGGTGGCCACTTCGCACATGGAATTATGCATCTTGAACACGGCCGGCGCGTCGACGTCGAGAATGGCACGGGCGGCCGCCAGGTCGTTCGGCTTGACCCGGTAGTGCTGCTCGATGGGCGCGATCTGGCTCGGGTGGATGGCGGTCTTGCCGACCATGCCGTGGGCCAGATCCTCCGCCACTTCCTGGTCGAGCAGTTCGGGCAGGTCGAGGTGCTCGAACACGGGCGCGGTCAGCACGAAACCGTAGGGGCGGAAGATGGTGACCAGGCGCGCGATCACCGGTCCCAGGGGCGTGCGGTACAGGGTCATGGTGCGCGGACGGCGCAGGCCCAGCAGGGCCAGCAGGTCGTTGCCGCCGATGCGCAGCGCCAGGATGCGCTGGCGCACGCCGGGCGCTTCGAGCATCTTGCGAAATTGACGCATTTCCCAGTCGTTGAATACTTCCGCCGTTTCCAGCGTGGGCATCAGCATGTGGTCGGTATTGCGGATCTGCTTGAAGTAGGCGTCGAAGTTGGCGCGCGTCGCTTTCGGGATCACGAAGCCGGCCAGCTTGTCGGCGCCCGGCATGGCCAGCACGCGCGCCATCACTTCAGGATTGCGCACGCGCACGAAGCGCTCGGCCGCGCCTTCGCTGCGCATATTGGCCAGCACCACGGACAGGTTGAACAGCGCCCAGCTCAGGTCGGCGTCGGCGACCGCGTCCTCGGTACAGAAAATCAGCGAGCGCACGTGCCCCATGCGCTGGCCATTGGCCACCTCCATCAGGTATTTGTGATTCGCCGGCACGTACAGCGACGCTCCCATCGACTTAACCATCGAGTGCACTCCTGATCAATGAAACGGCGTGATACGGCAACGCGCGGTCGACGATCACGGGGATATTCTTTTCCTGCGCCAGCAGGGCCAGATGGGCGACGTCGGGCGCACCGGCGTCGCGCAGGATCAAGAGACGCGGGCTGCGGCGCAGCAACACGCGGGTCGCTTCGCCGATGCCGGGCTTGATCATGTTGACGTCGCTAATGCCATGCTGCTCCAGCGCCGCCAGCATGTAGGCGCGCGAGACGGCGCCGGCCTGCTCGCGGTCGACCGCTTGCACTTGCTGCGCGCCATCGGCGGCGGCGATCTCCAGCGCGGCCGCCACCAGGCCGTCGGCGAAGCTTTGCGACTGGTCGTGCGCCTCGAACTGCTGATAGTACACGCAGCCGTGGAAGTCGCCTGGCCCGATTGCCTGGTTCAGGATCGAGCGGCTGATCAGGCCGGATACGGTGGCGTTCAGTATGCTCGACGGAATCAGATAGTCGTCGCAGGAGGCGGCGCAGGCGGCGCTGCCGGCCAGGTCGGACAGCACGTACAGGCCGCCGTCAATCGCGGTGCCGCGACGCCCGTTGAAGCCGTCGATGGCGGCGGACAATTCGCGCGAAATCACGCCCTTGCCGGTCCAGCCATCGATGAAGACGATCGATTCGGGCGCGTGGCCGGCCGCCAGGATGTGCTCCAGCGCGACCTGGTCGATGCCGCGGTCGCGGATGATCGAGACCGAGTAATGGGTGCTGGCGCGGCCGAACACCTTGGGCAGCAGGTGGTTCAGCACCACGCCGACCGGGGTGCCGGCGCGCGCCAGCGAGACCAGGGTCACCGGGCCGCTGCGCCGCTGGCTGATCAAACCGGCCAGGGTCAGGCAGTCGCGCGCCATGCGCGCCGTGTTGGCCGCGCAGGCTTCGCGGAATACCGCCAGGTAGCGCTCGGACGGCAGCGATTCGGGCGAGAGCATTTCGCTGTAGTGGCGCTGGCCCGACTGGATCAGGAATTCCTTTTCCGGGACATCGACGAAATCCTGCATCGCCAGCGGCTTGAGCAGGAAGCTGACGTCTTCGGAACGGTAACTGCCGGAAAAATTCATAGGGTCTCCAGGGTCAGGCCGGCGAGCTGGGTGCGGCTCGGCACGATGGCGTAATCGCAGGCGGCCATGAAGCGCGCATCCGATTTGCTGTCGCCCATGCCGAACGTCAGGATATCGCCATGTTCGGCGCGCAGGCGCGCGCTCACGTGCGCCACCGCGTGCTCCTTGTTCAATGCCTTGGGCAGGATCGCCAGGTTGTTGCCGTTGCGATGGATGAAGTAGTCGCGATTGCCCTCGTTGATCCAAGGCTGGACCACCTCGCGCTCGATCGGCTCCAGCTTGGCCGCGATTTTTTGCGGGTCCTTGACCACCAGGTAGAAGGGCGTGCCGACATCCTCGATCAGGCGCGCGCGGTTGCCGAAACCGGTGCGCTCGGCCCAGGCGTCGATCAGCCCGGCCAGTTCTTGCAGGCCGGGCAGGGCGGCTTGCATGGCGCTGCGCATGTGGTCCAGCCATTCCTGGTCGACGCTGCCGTCCGGCAGCAGCACGATGCCGCCGTAGTCGAGCACGGCGTAGCTGTGGAAGTCGATGCCCACCCTTTGGTACGCGTTCAGGTTGCGCGCCGTGGTCGGGATCATCGTCATGCCATCCTGGGCAAAGGCGAGAAAGGCGCGCTGGCCGGGCGTGGTGTACGAAATCGGGCTGCCATCCTTGAGGAAGGCGGCCGCTTCGATCGGCAGGCCGCGGCCCTCGCACTTTTCCAGCGACTGGAACAGGGTGTCATCCAGGTCGGCGAACAGGAATTTATGAAACTTCTTCAACATGGGTCTCGGTCTTAAAGTGGAGCAGGCGCGCTTTGAGCGTGTCTGCAAGGTCCAGCAGCGCCTGTTTTGGCGCGGTTTCGTGGCAAATGAATACGTGCTCGTATTGGCCGGGGGTGACGTTATACAGGAAATTGGCGACACCCTCCCCATAATTGTCCGGGAACGTGAGCGCGGCTGTCACGGCGCCCCAGGTCAGGATCGGCGAACGTGTGGTCGATTGCACAACGACACCCACGCCAAGGCGTTCCAGGGCCGCGCCGAGCAGGTAGGACGGGTGCATGAATTCGCCCGTGCCCAGCACCAGCACGCGCTCGCCCGGCTTGACAGCGCCCGCCAGGCGCTCGGCCAGGCCGCTTGGGATGGTGAGGGCGCGGTGCAGGCCGTAGCGGCCGAACTCGCCGCTGGCGCCACGGTCGGCGGACCCATCGAACAGCTGGGCCGGGGCGCTGGCGCTGGCCAGCTGGCCCGGGGTGAAACGGTATTCGCCGCTGACCGGCGCGCCCATCGTCACCGGCAGGCCGAAGCGCTCGGACAGGGCGGCGGTGGCGCTCGCGCCCATGAAGTTGGTAATCGTCGCCAGGTGCACGTGGGCGATGCCGGGGTTGAGCTTGCGGCAGGCGTCGGTCAGGTTGAGGAAGGTGTTGCCGGTGCTCGCTTCATCGTCGACCAGCACCAGGGCCTTGGCATGCAAGAGCAGTTCGCGCGTGTGCGCGTCCGGCGGCATGTGCAGGAACTGGCGCGGGGCGTGGCTGTGCGCTTCCTCGAATTCGATGATGGGGGCCTCGCCCACCCGGTAGCGCGAGGTGTGCAGGAACAGGCCCTCACGCCCGGGATGGGCGGCCAGCCAGGCTTCGAACACGCCCTGGCCCAGGCCAATGGCGGTTTCGGCCATGGCGATGAAGACCAGCGGGCCGGGCAGTTCGGGCACGGTATCGGCCAGGCTGACGTGGACCTTGCGCATCATGGCGGGCGTGACCGGCCAGTGCTTGCCCAGCACCTTGCTCAGGAACAGGAAGCCGCGCTTGGCGTTGGCGCGCGCGGCAAAGCCCATCACGTCGTCCAGCGCGAAGGCGCTGTCGTGGATGTCGAGTTCGAGCTCGCCGGTGGGCAGGCTCAGGCGGTGGCGCTCGGGCATGCTCACAGCAAGTCCACCGAGGTCAGCTCGGCCGGGGAGCTCAGTTCGGCCACGCGGATGCCGGCGCGTACCGGCGGCACGGTCACCTTGTCGAAGCCGTCGGCAAAGCCGCACAGGGCGATGTAGGGCAGGTTGGGGCCGGCCACGCAGGCCATGCCGATGCCGCCCGACATGCGCGGATTGATTTCGAGCAGGTGCAGCTTGCCGTCGCCTTCGCGGAACTGGACGTTGAATACGCCGTTCAGGCCGTGGATGCTGGCCAGTTCGGCGGTCGCTTGCGAGATGTCCTCGCGCATGTCGATCAGTTGGCCGTTCCCGGCCTTCATTGGCTTCTTGCGCGCTACCGCGCACACCAGGCGGCCGTTGTCGCCCACGCAGTCGACGCTGTATTCGACGCCGTCGAGGTAGGCCATCAGCAGCATGGTGCGGAATTCGCCCAGCTCGGCCAGGCCGCGGCGCATGTCGTCGCGGCCGATATGATATTCGGCGCCGGCCAGCAGCAGGGCGGCGCTGCTGCGTTCCTCGTCGAGGATGGCAAAGCCCAGGCCGTACACCGAGCGCGAGGGCTTGACGCACAGCTTGGGATAACGCGCGCGCAGGTCGGCGTAGGCGGTGTCGAACTGGGCGACGTTCTCGAATACGCGGAATTCGGCCACCGGCGCGCCGGGCAGGTTGGTGGTGGCGTAGAAACGCGCCTTGTCGTGGATCAGTTCGAGCTGTTCCTGCGAGGCGGCGCTCAGTACGCGCGTGCCCTGGGCTTCAAAGCGCGCATGGGCGCTGGCCAGCTCGCTCGACAGGCGGCCGGGGATGAACATGTCGACCCGGTGCTCGCGGCAGAACTCCAGGCACCAGTCGATGTAGGCGGCGTTGTCCAGGCCGGTCGGTTCGACGAAGAATTCGTGGGCCACGCGGCCGGCGGTGGCGTGCGGATTGGCATTGGTGTAAATGAGGTGGAAACGGCCTTCCAGATCGGCTTCGCGGATGAGGCCGATTGCCGCGTACACGGACGAGAACGTCCTGTTGAACCAGACACGCATGTTTGCTTTCTTAATGAATCGTGATTGTTGCTGCTGCTATTTTAGGGAAGCAGCCGGTGTTGTTTTGCCAGCGTTATCCAGCCCGGGTATTCTGCCATGAGCAGGTCGTACAGTTCGGCGTCGGAATGTTCGTCGGGCGAGCTGACCGAAAAGTAGCCGGCATTGTCGACCAGGCGTCCGGAGAGCTCGTCGAGCTGTTCCAGGAAGGGGAAGTCGGAGTCGGCGAACTGGAGCAGTTTCTTGCTTTTCGATTTCTTGCCCTTGCCGATGCCCATGAATTGCCAGAAGATCGGTTCGTAGCTAGCCCAGCGCAACTGTTTCTCGGTGAGCGGCTTGTCCGAGGTGCCGCCATCGGTGACGAACATGACGAATACCGGCAGCGGCGCCGCCACTGCGCTCTTGCGCTCGCCGCCCTGGGAATCCGGAAAGTAAAAGCGGCGCACCGCTTCCATCGCGCGGCCGTAGCGGGTGTCGCCTTCGAGCGGGTGGGCTTCGACGACGTCGCGGATGTAGGCGCGCGCGTTGCCGAGGTTCATGGGCGCCGGCTGGTGCACCTTGGAGCCGAACAGGAAGACATCGATTTCGCCATCGTCGTCGAATTTGCAGCCCAGGGCCAGGATGCGGTCGGCGAATTGTTGTACCAGGCCCTTGCGGTAGAGCGTGCCCATGGAGCCGGAAATGTCGAGCACCAGGGCGACCTTGGCGCGGTGGCTGGCCAGGCCGACTTTTTCCAGCGAGACGGTGGCGTGCTTGACCAGGCTGACCAGGTGGGGCGCACTGCTGGCGATGCGCTTTTCGAGCGAGACGCGGCCCGCTTCGGCGGGCGGGCGGGATGCCGGGGCGGCGGCCGGCGCGGGGGCGGCCACGGCGCCGCCGAAGTGGGCCACCAGCGCGTCGAGGCCGCCGTTGAAGCCCTGGCCGACGGCCATGAAGCGCCACTGGCCATCCTTGCGGTACAGGTTGCCGAGCATGATGGCGCGTTCCTGGGCGAAATCGGCGCCGGAAAAGGCGAAGCGCGCTTTTTCTTCGGTGCCGGCGAGCAGGCGCAGGTAGCCGCTGGAGAGCTGGGACATGGTGCCGTCGCCATCGACGCTGGCGGTGATCGCGAGCTGGTCGATGTTGGCGGGCAGCAGGCGGGTATCGATGCGGAAACCGAGCAGGTCGCCGGGGATCTCGATCAGCTCGGCGCCGCCGCAGGGCGTGCGCGGCTGGTTGAAGAAGGTCATGTACGACTCATCGAGCAGCTTGCCGTCGGTGCCCAGGCCGAAGCAGGCGAAGTCGAGCCGCAGGCCAGCGGCGTTCAGGCCGATGTCGAAGGTGCCGTTGGGAGCGATGCCGGCCAGCGGCAGGCGCTGCCCGCGTGATAAGTTTTCCATGGTGATCCGCGATCAGGTAAAAGGAAGAGTCGGGTAAACGGCCACGGTATTGTGGCCGGCACCTCAAAACCGTCGTTCCTGCCATTGGCAGAAACGACGGGCTGGGGAACAGGAGCGACGGGGGAGGGATGGCGGCCCGGCACGCTCACGGGCCGCACTCATGCATACGCATCCCCCACACGTCACAACGCCCGCAAGGCGCCGCCCTGAAGCAGCCATCCTTGCGGGCGCGGACCAGCGGGTCGTGCTTTAGGCGTTGACGCCGAACGACTTGGCCAGTGGCCCCAGGCCGCCCTTGAAGCCCTGGCCAATGGCCTTGAACTTCCATTCCGCGCCGGCGCGATACAGCTCGCCGAAGATCATCGCCGTTTCGGTCGAACCGTCTTCCGACAGGTCGTAACGGGCCAGTTCCTTGTCGCCATCGGCGTTCAGGCAGCGGATGTACGCCTTGCCGACCATGCCGAAGTTCTGCTTGCGCGTTTCGGCTTCGTGAATGGTCACGCAGAACGATACCTTGTCGATCTCGGCCGGCACCGCGCTCAGGTCGATGCGCACCTGCTCGTCGTCGCCGTCGCCCGCGCCCGAGGTGTTGTCACCGCCGTGCACCAGCGAACCATCGCTCGATTTGAGGTTGTTGTAGAAAATGAAGTCGGCGTCGGCGCGAACCTTGCCGTCCGCCTTGAGCATGAAGGCGCTGCCGTCGAGGTCGAAGGCGCTGCCGTCGGTCGCGCGTGGATCCCAGCCGAGGCCGATGACGACCTTGGTCAGTCCCGGCGCTTCCTTGCTCAGGTTGACGTTGCCGCCTTTTTGCAAACTGATTGCCATGTATAACTCCTTGTAACGGGTTGAGGGCACTTCACGCCAACGCAGTGGCGCACGATAATAAAATTACAGTGTTGCAATTTCCGGTCGTAATATACAACGTGCTTGCCAGCCTGTATATGGGCGCACTTGATTGGTAGGCAAGTCTTAAATTTTTGTTTTGAGGTTTTCCGGTCACGCCAGCTGGGCGTTGCTGGACAGAAATCAGCGCTGGCCGTAAACTGGACCCGTTACCTCGAAGCTATGCCGCCCCGTCCATGACCCCAGATCTTGCTATCCGCCGCTCCATCCGCAAGGTCACGCATGCCGACTTTGCCGCCTATCCCATCTGGGAATGGGCGATCGACGAGGAGGTCAACCTGGGCAATGGGGAGTCGTTCGTGCGCCCGACCAGCCTGGACGCGGTGCCGCTCGACCCGTTGGGTCATTATATTGTGGCCGCCAACACCACCTTGAGCGATGGCGTGATCCTGCCGTCCTGCGTGGAGGTCAGCACGCGCGGCAAGAAGCAGCATGTCGAGCCGATGTTCGTGTTCCTGCTGGACCGGCACCTCGATTTTGCCGGGATCGAGACCACCGCGCTGCTGAGCAGGTATACCAAGCGCGTGAATATCTATCCGGTGCGCTGGGAAATGGCCGTGCCGATGGCGGGCGAGACGCGCCTGCGCACCGGCCGGGTCCGGCGCAGCTGGTGGGAGCGGCTGGCGCAGTTCTGGCTGCGCTTGCGGATCGGGTCGGGCGGGCAACCGCTGGCAAGGTAGCTCGCCAGAGCGCCAGCCTCCAGGCTGTCGTTCCTGGCATTGCCAGAAACGACTTCCCGCGCCAAGGCGGCACTCGGCGGGAACCCACGTTTTGCGATGAGCCGGTGGCGGGCGGTACGGACTTGGGTTCCCGCCTGCGCGGGAACGACGGATCATGAGATAGCGAAACCCCCAGGTTTTACGCGTTTCGCCACGCATTTGACCCCGTAAAACACCCCGCTTGCGCCCCTCGCAACACCTCCGCATCCGCCGCTGCACAACACATCGACATAACCCCAACTAAGTTGTTGCGTCAAGCCTTTTTGCATGCTATCCTAGCCGGCTTCGGTATGGATTCGTGTGTTTTTGAATCTGTCCTTTACTTGGTAGTTAAACAGTCAGCCCCGCCCAATCGCAGGTGGGAATGGAGAAAAAATGAGCCTAGGCCTTCTCGGTCGCAAGGTTGGAATGATGCGCATCTTTACGGATGAAGGGGACTCGATCCCTGTCACCGTTCTGGACGTGTCGAACAACCGTGTCGCACAAATCAAAACCCCTGAAACAGATGGTTACTCCGCTGTTCAGGTCGCATTCGGTCAACGTCGCGCTTCCCGCGTGACCAAAGCTGTCGCGGGTCACCACGCCAAAGCTGGCGTCGAAGCAGGCACCATGTTGCGCGAATTCCGCGTTGACGCTGGTAAAGCTGCCGAACTGAAAGCTGGCGACGTTGTTGCTGCTTCCCTGTTCGAAGTCGGTCAGAAGATCGACGTCCAAGGCGTCACGATCGGTAAGGGTTACGCCGGCGTCATCAAGCGTTACCACTTCGCTTCCGGCCGCGCAACGCACGGTAACTCGCGTTCGCACAACGTGCCAGGTTCCATCGGTATGGCGCAGGATCCAGGTCGTGTTTTCCCTGGTAAGCGCATGACCGGTCACCTCGGTGACGTGAATCGTACCGTACAGAATCTCGAAATCGCCCGTATCGATGCCGACCGTCAGCTGTTGCTGGTCAAAGGTGCCGTACCAGGTGCGAAAAATGGTCAGGTGATCGTTTCGCCAGCCATTAAATCCAAAGTTCAGAAGGGAGCTTAATTATGGAACTCAAGCTTCTGAATGAGCAAGGTCAAGCAGGTTCGAACGTCGCCGCAGCCGATACCGTTTTCGGTCGTGACTACAACGAAGCCCTGATCCACCAGATCGTCGTCGCTTACGCTGCCAACGCACGTAGCGGTAACCGCAAGCAGAAGGATCGTGAAGAAGTTCACCACACGACCAAGAAGCCATGGCGCCAAAAAGGTACCGGCCGCGCGCGTGCTGGTATGTCGTCCTCGCCACTGTGGCGCGGCGGCGGTCGGATTTTCCCGAACTCGCCTGACGAAAACTTCACCCACAAAGTGAACAAGAAGATGTACCGCGCAGGTATCTGCTCGATCTTGTCGCAACTGGCACGCGAAGAGCGTCTGGTCGTGGTCGAAGGCATCAATCTGGATGCGCCAAAGACCAAGCTGCTGTCGCAAAAGCTGCAGGGCATGGGCCTGGAATCGGTCATGATCATCACCGACAAGCTCGAAGAAAACCTGCTGCTGGCATCGCGTAACCTGCCGAACGTGCTGGTTGTCGAGCCGAAGCACGCTGATCCGATGTCGCTGGTGTTCTACAAAAAAATCGTGGTCACCAAAGCAGCACTGGCCATGATCGAGGAGATGTTCGCATGAGCGGCGTAATCAAATTTTCCGAAGAGCGCCTGATGAAGGTGCTCCAGGCGCCAGTCATTTCCGAGAAGGCCACCATGGTCGCGGAAAAGAACGAGCAGATCGTGTTCCGCGTATTGCCGGATGCGACCAAGCCTGAAATCAAGGCAGCCGTTGAACTGTTGTTCAAGGTTGAAGTGCTGTCGGTGCAGACAGCCAATCGCGAAGGTAAGCAAAAGCGCTCGGGCCGTTTCAATGGCCGTCGCAACCATACCAAGCGTGCTTTCGTGTGCCTGAAGCCTGGCCAGGAAATCAACTTCTCCGAGGAGGCTAAATAATGGCACTCGTAAAGATGAAACCAACCTCACCAGGCCGTCGCGGCATGGTGAAGGTTGTGAACCCGGACCTGTACAAAGGTCGTCCGTTCGCAGCCCTGGTTGAAAAGAAATCGAAAACTGCCGGCCGTAACAACAACGGTCACATCACCACCCGCCACATCGGCGGTGGTCATAAGCAGCACTATCGCCTGATCGACTTCAAGCGTCAGAAGGATGGTATTCCGGCAAAGGTCGAGCGTATCGAATACGATCCAAACCGTACCGCGAACATCGCCCTGCTGTGCTATGCAGACGGTGAGCGCCAGTACATCATCGCAACCAAGGGCATGTCCGTTGGCGATTCGGTGATGAATGGTTCGGAAGCGCCTATCAAGTCGGGCAACTGCCTGCCTATCCGTAACATCCCAGTCGGCACCGTGATGCATTGCGTCGAGATGCTGCCAGGTAAAGGTGCCCAGATGGCACGTACCGCCGGCGCTGGTGTTGTTCTGATGGCGCGCGAAGGTACCTACGCTCAAGTGCGTCTGCGCTCGGGTGAAGTACGCCGCGTGCACATCGAATGCCGTGCAACGGTTGGCGAAGTCGGTAATGCCGAGCACAGCCTGCGCAAGATCGGTAAAGCTGGCGCGATGCGCTGGCGCGGTGTTCGTCCTACCGTTCGCGGTGTGGTCATGAACCCGGTCGATCACCCGCACGGTGGTGGTGAAGGTAAAACCGCAGCTGGTCGTCATCCAGTGTCGCCTTGGGGCCAACAGACGAAGGGTAAGAAGACGCGCCGTAACAAGCGTACGACTTCGATGATCGTCTCGCGCCGCGGCAAGAAATAAGGATAAGACATGACACGTTCATTGAAAAAAGGGCCGTTTATCGACGCCCACCTGGTGAAAAAAGTCGAAACCGCGCAAGCGAACAAAGACAAGAAGCCAGTCAAAACCTGGTCGCGCCGTTCGACGATCTCGCCAGACTTCATCGGCCTGACGATCGCAGTGCATAACGGCAAGCTGCACGTGCCGGTATACATCTCCGAGAACATGGTTGGTCACAAGCTCGGCGAATTCGCACTGACCCGTACGTTCAAGGGCCATGCCGCTGACAAGAAGGCGAAGAAATAATGGAAACCAAAGCTATCCTCAAAGGTGTGCGCCTGTCCGACCAAAAAGGTCGTCTGGTTGCCGATCTGATCCGTGGCAAGAAGGTTGATGCAGCACTCAACATCTTGCAGTTCAGCCCGAAAAAAGGTGCAACGATCATCAAGAAGGTTCTGGAGTCCGCGATCGCGAACGCCGAGCACAATGATGGCGCTGACATCGACGAGCTGAAGGTCGTCCAGATCTACGTTGAAAAGGGTCCTATCCTGAAGCGCTTTACTGCACGCGCTAAAGGCCGGGGTGATCGCATCTCAAAACAATCCTGTCACATCTACGTGACTGTCGGCAACTAAGGGGTCACGATGGGACAGAAGATTCATCCAACAGGCTTTCGCCTGTCAGTAACCCGTAACTGGGCATCGCGTTGGTACGCGGGCAATGGTAACTTTGCCCAAATGCTGAACGAAGATCTCAAGGCACGTGCGTTCCTGAAAAAGAAACTGAAGAACGCTTCGGTTGGCCGCATCGTGATCGAGCGTCCTGCCAAGAACGCGCGCTTCACGATCTACAGCTCGCGTCCAGGCGTGGTCATTGGTAAAAAAGGCGAAGACATCGAAGTACTGAAGTCGGCGCTGACCAAGATCATGGGCGTTCCTGTGCACGTGAACATCGAAGAAATCCGCAAGCCGGAAATCGACTCGCAGCTGATCGCCGATTCGATCTCGCAGCAGCTGGAAAAGCGGATCATGTTCCGCCGCGCCATGAAGCGCGCGATGCAAAACGCCATGCGTCTGGGTGCCCTGGGCATCAAGATCATGTCGTCGGGCCGCTTGAACGGTATCGAAATCGCACGTAAAGAGTGGTATCGCGAAGGCCGCGTGCCTCTGCACACCCTGCGCGCCGATATCGACTACGGTACCAGCGAAGCAGCAACGACCTACGGCATCATCGGCGTCAAGGTCTGGGTATACAAGGGTGACCGCGCGCCAAATGGCGATGCACCAGTCATCGATACCCCGGCTGACGAGAAGAAGAGCCGCGGTCCGCGCCGTGACGATGGCAAGCCAGCAGGCCGTCCGCGTCCAGCCGGTGCTCCAGGCCGTCCAGGTTCAACCCCATCTGGCGCTCCAGTCGTCCGTGCTCGTCCTGCAGTCGCAGTGAAGAAGCCGGAAGCGGCTGCTGCTGCACCAGCTGAGAAAGCAGGAGAATAATCATGCTGCAACCAGCACGCAGGAAGTATCGTAAAGAGCAGAAAGGCCGTAACACCGGCATTTCGCACACACGCGGCACCGCTGTCTCGTTCGGTGAATTCGGTCTGAAGGCAGTTGCCCGCGGCCGTATCACAGCACGTCAGATCGAAGCAGCTCGTCGTGCCATGACCCGTCACATCAAGCGCGGTGGTCGTATTTGGATCCGTATTTTCCCGGACAAGCCAATTTCGAACAAGCCAGCTGAAGTTCGTATGGGTAACGGTAAAGGTAACCCGGAGTACTACGTCGCTGAAATTCAGCCAGGCAAGGTACTGTACGAAATGGACGGCGTCGATGAGACGCTGGCCCGGGAAGCGTTCCGTCTGGCCGCCGCCAAACTGCCACTGGCGACGACGTTTGTCATCCGCCAAGTCGGCCAATAAAAGGAGTCGTATATGAAAGCAACAGAACTCCGCGGCAAAGACCAGGCAGCTCTCCAGAAAGAGCTGAATGATTTGTTGAAGGCACAGTTCGGCATGCGCATGCAAATCGCTACGCAACAGCTGAGCAACACTTCGCAACTCAAGAAGGTACGCCGCGACATCGCGCGTGTGAAGACTGTTATGAACTCGAAGGAAGCCAAATGACCGAAACTACTAAAGTCGCCCTGAAGCGCACCTTGGTCGGTAAAGTGGTTTCCGACAAGATGGACAAGACTGTTACCGTCCTGATCGAGCGTCACGTCAAGCACCCTTTGTACGGCAAGATCATCATGCGTTCGAACAAGTATCACGCGCATGACGAGACCAACTCGGTCAAGACCGGCGATACGGTCGAGATTCAAGAAGGTCGTCCGATCTCGAAGACCAAGGCTTGGACCGTGACCCGTGTCGTGCAAGCGGCGCAGGTAATCTAAATCGTTGCGGGACAGGGCATGGTTCATCGCCGTTGCCCTGTCCTCAACTGATCAGATAGGTTGCGGGACAGGGCATGGTTCATCGCCGTTGCCCTGTCCTCAACTGATCAGATAGGTTGCGGGACAGGGCATGGTTCATCGCCGTTGCCCTGCCCTCAACTGACTAGGTCCAGCTTAGCAGTGCCAGTAGTGCCGGATGGGGGTGTCGCATTTTTGTGCGGCAGCCAGCTTCCGGATAAAAGTTCTTGCGGGCCCGCCAGTATTGTGTGATACTAGCGGGCTTCGTTCATGTAACGCCGCATTATTAGTCACCCCGGTGGCGCGGCCTGCAACGAAAGTTTTTGGAAAGTCCATCACCCAATCAATCGACCCAGCAGGGGAGGTTGGCGGGACCAAGACTGACCGCAGGCCCACATTGTGGGGATTCTTCGGCTTAAGTTGGGAAAGAGAATACTATGATTCAAACTGAAAGCCGGCTCGAAGTAGCCGACAATACCGGTGCCAAGGAAGTCATGTGCATCAAGGTATTGGGCGGTTCCAAGCGCCGTTATGCTGGCATCGGTGACGTGATCAAGGTAACCGTCAAGGTTGCTGCGCCACGCGGCCGTGTCAAAAAAGGTGAAATTTATAACGCTGTGGTTGTGCGTACCGCTAAAGGTGTGCGCCGCCAAGACGGCTCCCTGGTGAAGTTCGACGGCAATGCTGCTGTTTTGCTCAACGCCAAGCTCGAGCCGATCGGTACCCGGATTTTTGGACCAGTCACGCGCGAACTGCGCACTGAAAAGTTCATGAAGATCGTGTCCCTGGCACCTGAAGTCCTGTAAGGAGTCGTAATGGATAAGATTCGTAAAAACGACGAAGTCATCGTTCTGACCGGGAAAGACAAGGGCAAGCGCGGTGTTGTTCAGCAACGTATCGATGCTGAGCATGTCGTGGTTGAAGGCGTCAACGTCGCTAAAAAAGCGACCAAGCCGAACCCAATGACCGGTGTAACTGGTGGTATCGTCGACAAGACAATGCCGATTCACGTGTCCAACGTTGCATTGTTTAATGCAGCGACTGGCAAGGCAGACCGCGTGGGCTTCAAAGACGTAGACGGCAAGAAAGTCCGCGTTTTCAAGTCCTCCGGCGAAGTAGTGAAGGTTTAAGACATCATGGCCCGTCTCCAAGCATTTTATAAAGATAAGGTCGTTGCCGACCTGGTTGCCAAATTTGGCTACAAATCGGCAATGGAAGTGCCGCGCCTGACCAAGATCACCCTGAACATGGGTGTTGGTGAAGCAATCGCCGACAAGAAGGTTCTCGAGCACGCTGTCGCCGATCTGACCAAGATCGCCGGCCAGAAGCCAGTGACCACCAAGTCGCGCAAGGCAATCGCGGGTTTCAAAATCCGTGAAGGCTATCCAATCGGTACCATGGTCACCCTGCGTGGTGCCCGTATGTACGAATTCCTGGATCGCTTCATCACCGTGGCCCTGCCGCGCGTGCGTGACTTCCGTGGCGTCAATGGCCGTTCGTTCGATGGCCGTGGTAACTACAACATCGGTGTCAAGGAACAGATCATTTTCCCTGAAATCGAGTACGACAAGATTGACGCGTTGCGCGGTATGAATATCAGCATCACGACAACCGCCAAGACCGACGACGAAGCGAAAGCTCTGCTCGCCGCCTTTAAATTTCCGTTCAGAAACTGAGATCATGGCAAAACTAGCACTGATTAACCGCGAACAGAAGCGTGCAGACCTGGTGGAGAAATTCGCCCCGAAGCGTGCCGCTCTGAAAGCCATCATCGACGACCAGTCTAAGTCGGAAGAAGAGCGCTATGAAGCCCGTCTGAAGTTGCAGGCATTGCCGCGCAACTCGGCCCCGACCCGCCAGCGTAACCGCTGCGCCGTGACCGGCCGTCCACGTGGCACATTCCGTAAATTCGGTCTGGCCCGTATCAAGCTCCGTGAATTTGCCATGCGTGGTGAGATTCCGGGTATGACTAAAGCAAGCTGGTAATAGGAGAATATGCAATGAGTATGAGCGATCCTATCGCCGATATGCTGACCCGCATTCGCAACGCACAAGGTGTCCAAAAAACGACCGTGGCCATGCCATCGTCGAAAGTTAAAGTAGCGATTGCTGTCGTCCTCAAGGACGAGGGTTACATTGAAGATTTCGCCGTCACCGCAGCTGGTGGCAAGGCGGAACTGAAGATCGGTTTGAAGTATTACGTTGGCCGTCCCGTCATCGAGCGTTTAGAGCGTGTGTCCCGTCCGGGCCTGCGCGTCTACAAAGGCAAAGATGACATCCCTACCGTGATGAATGGCCTGGGTGTGGCGATCGTGTCGACCCCGCAAGGCGTCATGACGGACCGCAAAGCACGCGCCACCGGTGTCGGCGGCGAAGTTATTTGCTACGTGGCTTAAGGAGTATCGACAATGTCCCGAGTAGCTAAAATGCCGATCGCTGTCCCAGCTGGCGCCGATGTGGCGATCACTGCAGCAGCGATCACCGTCAAGGGCCCGTTGGGCACCATGACCCAGGCCCTGAACGGCCTGGTAAAAGTAGAAAACAACAATGGCACGCTGAGCTTCGACGTCGTCGATGACAGCCGTGAGTCGAACGCGATGTCCGGCACCTTGCGTGCCCTGGTCAACAATATGGTGACCGGCGTGACCAAAGGCTTCGAGAAGAAGCTGTCCCTGGTCGGCGTGGGCTACAAAGCCCAAGCCGCCGGCGACAAGCTGAACCTGTCGCTGGGTTTCTCGCACCCTGTTGTGCACTCGATGCCAGCAGGCGTGACTTGCGCCACCCCAACCCCGACCGAAATCATCATCAAGGGTATCGATCGTCAACAGGTTGGTCAGGTCGCTGCAGAAGTGCGCGCTTACCGCTCCCCTGAGCCTTACAAAGGCAAGGGCGTCCGCTATGTGGACGAAGTGGTTAAGCTTAAAGAAACCAAGAAGAAATAATAGGGCTGACCATGGACAAGAAAGAATCACGTCTGCGTCGTGGACGCCAGACCCGCATCAAGATCGCGGAACTGAAAGTAAATCGTCTGTCGGTACATCGTACCAACCAGCACATTTACGCCAACCTGATCAGCCCGGACGCGAAAATCCTGGTCTCGGCGTCCACCGCCGAAGCCGAAGTTCGCGCCGAGCTGGCAGGCAAGTCCGGCAAGGGTGGCAATGCCGCCGCTGCCGCACTGATTGGCAAGCGCGTCGCCGAGAAAGCACTGAAAGCAGGGATTACCGAAGTTGCGTTCGACCGCTCCGGTTTCCGTTACCACGGCCGTGTGAAGGCGTTGGCAGAAGCCGCGCGTGAAGCCGGTCTGAAGTTCTAAGGAAGAATCGTCATGGCAAAAATGCAAGCGAAAATGCAAAGCGACAAGCCGGATGATGGCATGCGCGAAAAGATGATCGCGATCAACCGCGTGACCAAAGTGGTCAAGGGTGGTCGTATCATGGGTTTTGCAGCACTGACCGTTGTGGGCGACGGCGATGGCCGTATCGGCATGGGCAAGGGCAAATCGAAAGAAGTGCCAGTGGGCGTGCAGAAGGCAATGGAAGAAGCCCGTCGTAACCTGATCAAGGTTCCTCTGAAGAACGGTACTTTGCACCACACAGTAACCGGCCGTCACGGCGCATCGAAAGTAATGATGATGCCTGCCAAGCCTGGTACCGGCGTCATCGCTGGTGGCGCAATGCGCGCTATCTTCGAAGTCATGGGCGTAACCGATGTCGTGGCGAAATCCACGGGCTCGTCGAACCCATACAACCTGGTCCGCGCTACCCTGGACGGTCTGTCGAAAATGAGTACTGCTTCCGATATCGCTGCGAAACGCGGCAAGTCGGTTGAAGACATTCTGGCTTAAGGCGGACAAAATGACACAAGCTACCAAAACAGTCAAAGTTCAGTTGGTCATGGGCCTGATCGGCACGCGCGAATCGCATCGCGCTACCGTTCGCGGCCTGGGTCTGCGTCGCGTCAACTCGGTTTCCGAGCTGGAAGACACCCCTTCGGTGCGCGGCATGATCAACAAAGTTTCGTACCTCGTTAAAGTTGTTTCGTAAGCCTTCGGGCTTATGAACGGAGAAAACAATGGAATTGAATACAATTCAACCAGCTGAAGGCGCCAAGCATTACAAGCGCCGTGTAGGCCGTGGTATTGGTTCGGGCATCGGTAAAACCGCTGGCCGTGGCCACAAAGGTCAGAAGTCGCGTTCGGGCGGTTTCCACAAGGTCGGCTTCGAAGGCGGTCAGATGCCTCTGCAGCGCCGTTTGCCTAAGCGTGGTTTCAAGTCGCTCAATGCAACGTTCAAGGCTGAAGTGCGTCTGTCCGACTTGAACAACCTGGCGGTCGGCGATGTCGACATCCTGGTGCTCAAGCAAGCAGGCGTTCTGCAAGTGCTGGCGCGCGATGTGCGCGTGATCCTGTCCGGCGAGATCACCAAAGCGGTGAACCTCAAGGGCTTGAAAGTAACGGCAGGCGCGAAAGCGGCCATCGAAGCAGCTGGCGGCACGGTAGCGTAAGTTGCAGGCTAACAGCTTGATCGGAGCATAAATTGGCGACTAATTCACAACTTGGTAAAAGTGCAGCGGCCGGTTTCCCTTGGGGTCGGCTCTGGTTTTTGCTCGGCGCGTTGGTCGTGTACCGTCTGGGTGCCCATGTCCCTGTTCCAGGGATCAACCCAGAGGAACTGGCATCGGCGTTTAGCAAGAATCAAGACGGCATCCTGGGCATGTTCAACATGTTCTCGGGTGGCGCGCTGGAGCGCGCGGCAGTATTCGCACTCGGTATTACGCCGTACATTTCGGCTTCGATCATCATGCAACTCGCCGGCCTGGCAATTCCGGCCGTCGAGGCATTGAAGAAAGAAGGCGAATCCGGGCGCCGCAAGATCACGCAGTACACGCGCTACTTCACGGTGGTGCTGGCACTGTTCCAGGCGACGGCGATTGCCGTGGCATTGGAATCGCAGCCGAATCTGGTGATCGAGCCTGGCATGGCTTTCCGGTTCGTGGCGGTGGTATCGCTGCTCACTGGTACGATGTTCCTGATGTGGCTCGGCGAGCAAATTACCGAGCGTGGTCTGGGCAACGGTATTTCGATCATCATCTTTGCCGGCATTGCCGCTGGCCTGCCGTCGGCGCTGAGTAATCTGTTCTCGCTCGTGTCCAGTGGCGCTATTGGCAACCTGTCAGCGATTTTCATCGTGATCCTGGTCGGATTCGTTACTTTTGGTGTGGTTTTTGTTGAACGTGGCCAGCGCAAGATCCTGGTCAACTATGCGAAGCGCCAGGTTGGCAACAAAGTCGTTGGCGGTCAAACCAGCCATCTGCCTTTGAAGCTGAACATGGCCGGCGTGATCCCGCCGATCTTTGCATCGTCGATCATCTTGTTCCCCGCCACCATCGTGGACTGGTTCACGAAGGGCAAAGACTCCAGCAGCCCAGTGATCGGTTTCCTGAAAGACTTGGCAGCATCGATGGGGCCAGGCGAGCCTATCCATGCGCTGTTGTATGCAGTGGCAATCGTATTTTTCTGTTTCTTCTATACGGCGCTGGTCTTTAACAGCAAGGAAACAGCGGATAACCTGAAGAAGAGCGGTGCTTTCGTGCCGGGGATTCGTCCCGGCGACCAGACGGCGCGCTACATCGACAAGATTCTGATGCGTTTGACACTGGCCGGTGCGGTGTACATCACTTTAGTGTGCTTGTTGCCGGAATTTATGCAAGCCCGTTGGAAAGTGCCATTCTATTTTGGCGGTACTTCCCTGTTGATTATTGTGGTTGTCACCATGGACTTCATGGCTCAAGTACAAAACTACGTCATGTCGCAGCAATATGAATCGCTGCTGCGCAAGGCAAATTTCAAGGGCGGAATTCCGACGCGCTAACCGGCGGTTACCGCGAACCAGGAGTGTACAGACCGAATGGCAAAAGACGACGTCATACAAATGCAGGGCGAGATTCTTGAGAATCTCCCTAATGCAACGTTTCGAGTAAAGCTGGAAAACGGGCACGTGGTGCTCGGACACATTTCGGGTAAAATGCGGATGAACTACATCCGCATCCTGCCCGGCGACAAAGTCACGGTGGAGTTGACGCCGTACGACTTGAGCCGGGCCCGCATTGTGTTCCGGACCAAGTAAATTTAAGTAATCAATCCGAACATAAGAGAGTGCAAATATGAAAGTTCTCGCATCAGTCAAGCGGATCTGCCGCAACTGCAAGATCATCAAGCGCAAAGGCGTCGTCCGCGTAATCTGCGTGGAACCGCGTCACAAGCAGCGTCAAGGTTAATTTAACGTTATTTATTGAGGAATAACGAATGGCACGTATTGCAGGGGTTAATATCCCCAATCATCAGCACACCGTAATCGGCCTCACGGCTATCTACGGTGTTGGCCGCCCGCGCGCACAGAAGATCTGCGCACAAACGGGTGTTGCGACCAACAAAAAGGTCAAGGACCTGGACGACAGCGAACTGGAAAAACTGCGTGATGCCGTCGGCACTTTCGTAGTCGAAGGCGATCTGCGTCGTGAACTGTCCATGAACATCAAGCGCTTGATGGATCTGGGCTGCTACCGCGGTATGCGTCACCGTAAGGGTCTGCCTTGCCGCGGCCAGCGTACACGCACCAATGCTCGTACTCGCAAGGGTCCGCGCAAGGCCGCACAATCGCTTAAGAAATAATAGGACAACACCATGGCTAAGCAACAAAGCAGCGCCGCAGCAGCACGCGTTCGCAAAAAAGTTAAAAAGAACGTCGCTGAAGGCATCGCACATGTCCACGCATCGTTCAACAACACCATCATCACGATCACCGATCGCCAGGGCAATGCCCTGTCGTGGGCGACGTCCGGCGGTGCTGGCTTCAAGGGTTCGCGTAAATCGACCCCGTTCGCAGCGCAGGTTGCGGCTGAAGCAGCAGGCAAGGTCGCTGTCGAGTGCGGCGTGAAGAACCTCGAAGTGCGCATCAAGGGCCCAGGCCCTGGTCGTGAATCGGCTGTTCGCGCTTTGAACAACCTGGGTATCAAGATCACCGAAATCCAGGACGTGACGCCAGTGCCGCACAACGGCTGCCGTCCACCAAAGCGTCGTCGTATCTGATACGGCCCGCTGGCGACCGGAACGCAAGTTTCGGCCGTTCGTTGTAAATTAGTCGTTGATGATCGCCGGCGCAGTCCCCGAATAGGGTATACTGCCCGGCTGTTGTCGCCTGTCGCGATTTTTTGCGCGGGTTTATTGTCAGCCACCGTCCGACGCAGTTGTGTACGGACTAGCGCCTGGCCAGCATCACAGGATGCCGCCGGGGCGTCATTATTCTAAAGGAAACATTGTGGCACGTTATATCGGACCTAAAGCAAAACTGTCCCGCCGTGAAGGTACGGACCTGTTCCTCAAGAGCGCACGTCGCTCGCTCGATTCGAAATGCAAACTGGACGTCAAGCCAGGCCAGCACGGTGTCAAATCCGGTGCTCGTACCTCGGACTACGGTAACCAGCTGCGCGAAAAGCAAAAAGTAAAGCGCATGTACGGCGTCCTCGAGCGTCAGTTCCGCCGCTACTTCGCTGAAGCAAACCGTCGCAAGGGCAACACCGGCGAAGCGCTGCTGCGTTTGCTGGAAGCGCGTCTCGACAACGTTTGCTACCGCATGGGCTTCGGCTCGACCCGCGCCGAAGCGCGCCAGCTGGTCAGCCACAAAGCGTTCACTGTCAACGGTAACGTTGTGAACATCGCTTCGTACGCTGTCAAGACCGGCGACGTCATCGCTGTTCGCGAAAAGTCGAAAAAGCAAGTGCGTATCGTTGAAGCCCTGTCGCTGGCTGAACAAGTCGGTATGCCTAGCTGGGTTTCGGTTGACTCGAAGAAAATGGAAGGCACCTTCCGTTCGTTCCCAGAGCGTAACGAGATCGCTAACGACGTCAACGAATCGCTGATCGTCGAACTGTATTCGCGTTAATACTCGGCTCGATTGCGCGGCTTGTTGGCCGCGCAATGACCCGATTCCCCGCCCGCTCCCTGGAGTGGGCGTTTTCACTAATGCCATCAGCCTTATCGGTGTAATGAGCCGAGGGTATTGAAAAGGACATTTCATGCAAAACAGTCTGTTGAAGCCACGTATTATCGATGTAGAAGCCCTCGGTGCCGGTCACGCCAAAGTCGTGATGGAGCCGTTCGAGCGTGGCTATGGCCATACATTGGGTAATGCGTTGCGCCGCGTACTGCTGTCGTCGATGGTCGGCTACGCGCCAACCGAAGTGACGATCGCCGGCGTTGTCCATGAGTATTCGTCGCTGGACGGCGTGCAAGAAGACGTGGTCGACCTGTTGCTGAACCTGAAGGGCGTTGTGTTCAAAGTGCACAACCGCGATTCCGTCACGCTGACCCTGAAAAAGGAAGGCGAAGGCGCGATCCTGGCTTCGGACATCGACCTGCCGCATGACGTCGAACTGATCAATCCAGACCACGTGATTGCCCACCTGACCGCTGGCGGCAAGCTGGACATGCAGATCAAGGTCGAAAAAGGCCGCGGCTATGTGCCTGGTAACGTGCGCCGCCTGTCGGAAGACACCAACAAGACGATCGGCCGCATCATCCTGGACGCCTCGTTCTCGCCGGTGCGCCGCGTGTCGTACTTCGTTGAATCGGCCCGCGTCGAACAGCGTACCGACCTCGACAAGCTGGTGATCAACATCGAAACCAACGGCGTCATCACGCCGGAAGAAGCGATCCGTCAATCGGCGCGCGTGCTGGTCGATCAACTGAACGTGTTCGCGGCGCTGGAAGGCACCGAAGCAGCTGCCGAAGCGCCTTCGCGCGCACCGCTGGTCGATCCGATCCTGCTGCGTCCGGTCGACGACCTGGAATTGACCGTGCGTTCGGCCAACTGCCTGAAAGCAGAAAACATTTACTACATCGGCGACCTGATCCAGCGTTCGGAAAACGAACTGCTCAAGACGCCGAACCTGGGCCGCAAGTCCCTGAACGAAATCAAGGAAGTGCTGGCGTCGCGCGGCTTGACCTTGGGCATGAAGCTCGAAAACTGGCCACCAGCCGGCCTCGAGAAGTAATTGCAGCACTGTCCGGGACAGGTGTTCCGGGCATTTATCACTCCATACAAACCGGCCCGCGCTGAGAGGCGATCGAAGAGCTGGATTTAAACAACTCGAAAGGAATTACCATGCGTCACCGTCACGGCCTTCGCAAGCTGAATCGTACCTCGTCCCACCGTCTGGCAATGCTGCGCAACATGACCGTTTCCCTGCTGCGTCATGAAGCCATCAAAACCACCGTGCCAAAAGCCAAGGAACTGCGCCGCGTCGTCGAGCCGATCCTGACGATGGGCAAGACCGACACGCTGGCAAACAAGCGTCTGGCATTCGCCCGCCTGCGCGACCGCGAAATGGTGTTGAAGCTGTTCGCCGAACTCGGCCCACGTTACGCAAACCGCAATGGCGGCTACCTGCGTATCCTGAAAATGGGTTTCCGCGTTGGCGACAATGCACCAATGTGCTACGTTGAACTGATGGACCGTCCAGAAGTCACCGACGTTGAAGACGCACCAACCGCTGAGTAATCGGCGCGGTACGTAGAAGAAAGCCAGGCATTGCCTGGCTTTTTTTCGTTTGGGCTGGCCTCATCGGCTCTCGATGAACGCTTCCGCCAGCTGGGCGATGTCGGGGTAAAGTAAGCGTCCAGCCCGCCCACCTTTCTTCCGTTCCATAAATTGCCCACACTGTGATCTTCAACTTGGAGATAGAGATGGCAAATTTGGAACGCGAATCATTGTGGGAGGAGCGGGTTGCGCAATGGCGCAAGAGCGGCCAGTCCCAGCGCGCCTTTGCGCAGAGCCAGGGCTACCCGCAGCGGCAGCTTAATTATTGGGCGCGCCGCCTGGCCGCGGCCGTCGTGCCGGCGGCGCTGCTGCCAGTGTCGATTGCAGCCTTCACCGATGCGGCACCGGCGGTGAGCCTGCGTAGTCCCAGCGGCTGGACCGTCACATTGCCGCCGGCCTTGCCTGCCCGTTGGGTGGCGGCACTGCTGCGCGAACTGGCATGAAGCTGCAGGTCGAATTGGTTCGGCTGGCCACCCGGCCCGTCGATATGCGCATCGGCGTCGACGGCCTGTCCCTGCTGGTGCAGCAAGTGCTCGGTTGCCCTCCCTGCGATGGCACGGCTTACGTGTTCAGCAACCGGCGCCGTACGCGCCTCAAATTGGTGTACTGGAACGGAAATGGCGTATGGCTGTGCCTGCGCCGCTTACATCGCGGCCAGTTCGTATGGCCGCAGGCCGACGACGCCACCTGGCAAATGAGCGGCGAGCAATGGCAATGGCTGATCGCGGGCGTGGACTGGCAACGCATGGCGGCGCCGGCACCGGGCCATTGGCAACTGTAGTGCGTCGGTACAGACGATCTTGCTTGTAAACGTAAGCAGAGCCCGGTAAACTGGGCTGATGGATTTGCTCAACGAACTGACCCGCGCCAACCTTGATCCTGCCGTGCTCGACGCGGTACGGGCCTTGCTGGCGCAGGCCGCGCATGCAGACCAGCTGGCTGATCCGTGGCGGTGAAAGACGACGTCATCAAGGCGGCCCACGCCACGATTGCCGCCTTGAAGCTTGAGCTGGCGCAACATCGCCGCATTCGATTCGCCAACAAGAGCGAGGCCTTTACCGCTGAACAGCGTGATCTGTTCGAAGAATGCCAGGAAATTGATCTGGTTGCCATGGAAGCGGAGTTGCAGCGTCAACGCGATCTGCTCGTCGGCGAGAAGCCGAAGAACAAGCGGCCACGTGCCGGGCGTCAGCCCTTGCCGCCCCAGTTGGAGCGCATCGTCCACCGTCATGAGCCGGCCTGCTGCGAATGCGGCCAGTGCGGCCAAACCCTGACCCTGATCGGCGAGGACGTCAGCGAGCAGCTCGACGTTGAACCTGCCCGCTTCTTCGTGCACCGCCACATCCGCCCGCAGTATGCCTGCCGCGTCTGCGACAGCGTCACCGCGGCGCCGGTGGCGCCGGCGATCATCGACGGCGGCATGGCCGCGCCCGGCCGGCTGGCCTGGATCGCCATCAGCAAGTTCGTCGATCATCTGCCGCTGTATCGGATCAACCAGTTTGGCGAGCGCCAGGGCGTTCCACTGCCCATCTCGACGACATCGGACTGGGCCGGCAAGGTCGGCGTGGCGTAGCAGCCTCTGGCTGACCGGCTGGCGCAACTGCTGCGCATGCGACCGACCCTGCATGCCGACGAGACGCCGGTCAGGCAACTCGATCCCGGGCAGGGTGAAACCAAGCGTGCCTACTTGTGGGCGTACCGTTCCAACAGCTTGGACGAAGGTCCCCCTATCGTCGTGTTCGTCTATCAGGGCGGGCGCGCCGGCGCGCATGCCCAGTCGTTCCTGCAACACTGGCGCGGGCACCTGATGGTCGACGATTAGGTCGCCTACAAGGCACTGTTCGTGCACGGCGTTACCGAACTGGCTTGCCTGGCCCACGTGCGCCGAAAATTCTTCGAGCTGCATGCGGCCAATGGCAGCCCGATCGCCGCCGAGGCCCTGCGCCGCATTGGGCTGCTGTATGCCATCGAGCGCAATGCGGTCGATGACTCGGCGTCGGCACGTCATGCTCGCCGCCAGAGCGACGCCAAACCAGTCCTTGATGAGCTGCACGCGTGGCTCGTCAAGACCAGACCCGTCGTTGCTGATGGCAGCGGCACTGCAAAGGCGCTCGATCATGCGCTCATACGGTGGCTGGCCCTGGTTCGCTATGTCGACAGCGGCACCTACCCGGTCGACAACAACGCCGTCGAGAACGCCATACGCCCCATCGCCGTTGGAAAAAAGAACTGGCTCTTCACCGGCTCGGAGCGCGCTGGTCGGCGCGCCGCTGCCATTCAATGCCTGGTGGCCGCCGCCAAACTCAACGGTATCGGCCCCATGCGCTGGCTGACCGAAACGCTGGAAAAACTCCCTACCTGCCCCAACAGTCAAATCGATTCGCTTCTGCCATTTGCTCAGATTACGGGGAAATAGATTCCACTGGAAGGTGGGATGGTTGGATGCATACGGTCGAATTGACGTGAGCACGACTGCGCCAGCAACTGTGTGATCGCCTCGCCAACGGAACATCTCCAGCATTGCACCAAGGCGGTATCAAAGCCCGCGCGCCTGAGCGCGCTCACACGCCGGTAGCCATCAATGAGCACCAGTGGGCCGCCTACCGGACTACCTGCGGCAATGCACGGCACCAGTTGTCCGCGTTCCCGTATCGAATCGGTCAACTGCTGTACAGCCGGAACATTGACGATACGTGTGCTCGCGCACGCCAGCTCCAGACGATGCAGGTCGATCTGTATTGCGCCTGTCGGCACGTACGAACCTTGCACGGGCACGCCAGCGCAGGCGCTGTCCGGAACTTCATGGTGAATGGCCACCGTCGTCTCCTCGCTGTAATGCGCCTTGTCGGGGGCGCAACTGGACGCGGCGGCCACGCAGACATTCCGAACGCGCAATTGCGGAGCAACGCCGGCCGCAAAAATGGCAGTGATTTGCCAAGGCGGCCGGCGGCGCGCGAACAGGGAGCGCTGATACAGCGCATACAGCCGGGTCCGATACCAGTAAAGCACCGGCAGGCAGTGGTGGTGAACCCTGATGCGTCACTTTTTTTATTTTGGCCCGATAGCGGCGCGTCCGCTCGGCGTGTTTCAAACGCCCAGGGCGGCTATTCTGGTAACGTCGGCCCGCCTCCCTGACGGTACGTCGGCGCGCCATGCTTGAGCATGTATCGGAACAGTAGATGTGCCCGCGGTCGCATGGCGAACAGATGAGCACCTGTGCGCGGTATTCCGACCGCGCACAAAGATAGCGGCGGCCCGGCGGTTCGGTATCCAATGGCTTGCTCGGTCAAGCCGATCGGCGTTGGACAAAAACGTCCACCTTTGACTCAAGCCGTCGCGCAACACTTCTTGTATTTCTTCCCCGACCCACAAGGACATGGCTCATTGCGTCCGACCTTGTGCGACACCGCAGGCTGCTTGAGCACGATACGCTCCCCCACGCTTTTCATCGCCTGGTAGCGTCGCGACAGGCGCGCAAGATGATCGGTGTGACGCTGCCTGTACGCGTCCCACAAGCGCCCCAGCAGCGCATGGCCTTTCTTGCTCGGATCCATATCGACCTTGCCGGACAAATGGACGATCACATCCCCGGGCGATTCGATCCCGTCCGGCGCATCGAAGTGGATGATCACTTCTTCGCATGCGAAAGAGGCGGCCGGGCAATAGAAATCCATGGCGTCGTAAGTCACGCCGTCGATGTCATACAAGTCCATCCGCACGCCGTAGCATGCTTCATCCCATCCAAGCCGCTGGCCAGGCTTCCACCCTTTGACTTCGATCGTTGGCGAGCGCAGTGCCGCTTCCTCTGGGTCAGGCCACCCTTTGCCGCAATACCACAGCCGCCCAAGCGATTCAAGCACCTCGCCATCGATGCGTTTTGCCACCTCGGCAATGGCCGGGTGCCGTGTCAAATCCAGTGGTGCGGTGCCGCGCATGGCATACACGCTTGCCGAATCAATATCAAGATCGAACAGAATCAGATCGGCAGAAGCATCGAGCGCAAAGTCATGTCCACCCTGCATGGCTTCGTGGAAGCTATCCTGGTAGCGCAGCAAGGCCTGTTCGCCATCGTGACTCGCCATGATCTTGGCGATCCGACATTCGCAACCCGGAGTACGGCAGGTATGCGCCAACATCCATACCGGTGTCGCACCGGCGAGTTCGAAAACGCCATTACCCGGCATGGATGGCCCTTGCATGGCAAGGGCAGATTGAATGTGTTGATGGTTCATGCAAGACGCTCCGTACGGAAATGTACATCGGTGCCGCCAGTTTATCCGATTGGCGCCAGCGCTTTTGGCGGCGCCGTTAAAACCACGGTTCGCCGTAGCCCGGGTCGTTGGCGACAATGCGGTAATCCTTCAGCCAAGCCTTTAGCTTCTTGATGTCGCTGAACGTGTCGAGGTCCGCCTCGATGTACTTGACGTTGGCCCGCATCGCGGCGATGTCAGCGCGCAGGCCCTGCATCATCGCCTTGGGCGTGCGGTGCTGGCCAAATTCCCAGCCCATGTCGAGCGAGAGCGCGGTTTCCAGCGCGATGATTTCGGATTTTATTTCGCCGACCTGGCCATCGAGAATACGGTTATATTGTTTGATCCGGTCCTCGCCCAGATTGTCCAGGCCTGTCTGATCGATCTGATCGACCTCGAGTTGCAGCTCCAGCAGGCTGAGCAGGTCATTGGACGCATACGCCACGTTTGCGCGCTGCATCAGCGCCGTCTTGCGCCCGCGCTCGGCGGAATCGGTCTCGCGGTCCGGGTGCAGGGCGCTGGCGAGCTTGCGGAAGATGTCGCGCACCGACTGTTTTAGCTTGAGCTCCTCGGCCTGGTGGCGCGCCTCGCGCGCGCTCAGTTTGGCCGGCTTGGCCGCATGGGACTGTTCGCTCCGCTCCTCTTCCCGTTTGCGCTCTTCCATCTTGTCCCGCATGGCCTCGAAGAAGGCTTGCGGAGAGCTGAAATCAGTGTCCTCGTCCAGTTCGACGCCGGTCGCCGCGCCCACCATCTTGCGCATGAACGCCTTTTCCGCCTCCATGTCCAGATCGAAGTCGCATCCGCTGTGCTTGTTATAGATTTCCTTGATCGCCTCGTCCTCCTCATCGACCCCCATCAAGTCCAGGGCCGTCGAACAGATCACGTCGGCCAGCTTTTCCCTGTCCTTCTTGCCCATCGTCTTGTCGGAATAGGCCTGATCGAGCAGCAACAACAGCCGCCGGCGATGGGCGTCGAAGGTCCGCGCCAAGGGGCTGTACTCACTGTCGGCCAGGGCGCGTATCTTCGGCAACTCCTCGCGCCAGAGCGACAGCCTGACGCGTTCGGCTTCGAGCTTCTTAACTAGGGTGTTGAATTGCTTGCGTACCCGCGACAGCGGGCCGGCGGCCGCGGGCGCGGCGATGCGAATGGCGTATTGGGTGGGGAGGAGCATGGGGTTGGCGCGAACACGGCGGTCGATTGTGGATCGCCGTCATTATAGCGGCTCGGCAGAATGATTCAGCAGTCGGACAGCGGGTCCCACGCGCACAGGTGCGCGCCGGGCGCAAGCTCCACATCGCCGGGGCAATTTCCGTGAGCGGACGTGGGTCAATTTCCGTGAGCGCCAAAGGGCAGGTGCAACGCGCGCGCCGCAGCCGATACGCCGGCGCAGCGGACAACCTCGACATAGACCTGCAACAGGCGAAAACTCAGATGGCGGACGTTCATAGATGATGCTCTATGGCTTGGTGTTGAACAATTTATTATCGCATATGCGTAATGTTGGGCAAACTCGCCGTCCTGTCTTCCCTGGAGCGCGTATGTTCGATATTGTGATTGCTTTCTTTGTGCTTGGACTGGCGGCCGGGCTCGTTAAATCCGACCTCAAGGTGCCGGTGGCGATCTACGACACCCTGGCGATCTTGCTGATGCTGGTGCTCGGCCTCAAGGGCGGCATGGCTTTGCACGGCATCCTCACCATGGCCATGCTGCCGGAGTTGCTGGCGGTGGCGACTCCGGGCCTGGCGCTGCCGGCCGCGTGTTATCCCATGCTGCGCCGCCTGGTCAGGCTGTCGGCCGACGACGCGAGCAGCGTGGCCGCGCATTACGGCTCGGTGAGCGCCGGCTCCTTTGCCGTGGTGGTGGCCCTGGCCGAGCGCTCCGGCCTCGCGCTGGCGCCGCAAACGACCTTGTACCTGGTGATGCTGGAGCTACCCGCGATCGTGCTCATGCTGTTGTGGCAGCGCCGTATGAGCGGGCGCGACGGTGGCTTGCATGTCTTGCGCGACGCCCTCACCAGCCGCGGCGTGCTGCTGCTCGGCGGGGGCGTGCTGATCGGCTACCTGTACGGTCCGGCCGGTCTGGCTCCCTTGAAGCCGGTGCTGATCGACGGCTTTAAAACCATGCTCTCGCTCTACCTGCTGGAAATGGGCTTGTGTGCCGCGCGCAGTTTTGCCTCGTCGCCGTTGCGCCATTGGCGCTTGATGGTCTTTGCCGCGCTCGCGCCGTTCGCGCTCGCCTGGAGCGGCATTGCGCTCGCGCTGATGCTGCGCTTGCCCGAAGGCAGTGCCCTGGTGTTGGCCGCGCTGGCGGCGAGCGCCTCCTACATTGCCGCGCCGGCGGCGATCCGCAGCGCCATCCCGCATGCCGATCTGGGTCTGGCTACGCTCGCTGCGCTGGGTATCACCTTTCCCGTCAACGTGCTGGTGGGTCTGCCGGTCTACCAGCGCTGGGTGCATCATTTCTACTGAAGGTTGACATTGCTCCTGGTCGGCTAAGGACTCGCCACCTCCAATCGCCAAGCGACGGTCGAGCGCGCGGTTATTGCATCGGCTATCACGCTGATATCGGCCATCGTTCGCGGGCTTGTACCGCAGCGCCCGACGGGGGGGGCAGTCGTGCCGAGCTGCACCCCGAATTTTACCGCAACATCCTTTAGCGGCGACACCAACAATGATCGCTGAGTATATCCACGGTGGCAAAAATTTCGGCAGAGGCGCCATGTGCGCCTGCGCTGATGCCGATTGGTCGCGCGCCCTCCGATCGCGGCTGTTGTCGCCGCTTCGCCATTGACGCTTTGCTCATTGCGTCCGGGATGGAAAGCATGTGAGCTGTTCTTCAGATGCCTTGGTCATGTGTCATCGATACGGTAAAGTAAGCACTTTCCTCTCCGTGGCATGATCCACATCTAAGCAGCTTATGGCAATCAAGAAATCTGAACTCTATTCCTCCCTTTGGCAGTCCTGCGACGAGTTGCGCGGTGGCATGGACGCCAGTCAGTACAAGGATTACGTTCTCGTCCTGTTGTTCGTCAAGTATGTTTCTGATAAATATGCTGGCCTGCCGTACGCGCCCATCGTGATTCCGCCCGGGGCCAGTTTCAACGACATGGTCGCACTCAAGGGCAGCCCGGACATCGGCGACCAGATCAACAAGAAAATTATCGGCCCGCTGGCGAAGGCCAACAAGCTGTCCGACATGCCGGACTTCAACGACCCGAGCAAATTGGGCAGCGGACAGGAAATTGTCGACCGTCTTACCAACCTGATTTCCATCTTCGAGAACAAGGCGCTCGACTTCAGCAAAAATCGCGCCGAGGGTGATGACATCCTGGGTGACGCCTACGAATACCTGATGCGCCACTTCGCCGCCGAAAGCGGCAAGAGCAAGGGGCAGTTCTACACGCCTGCCGAAGTGAGCCGCATCATGGCGCAGATCATCGGCATCGGTGGTTCGCAGACCAACAACAGCACGACCGTCTACGACCCGACCTGCGGCTCGGGCTCGCTGTTGCTGAAAGTGGGCGACGAAGCCCATGCCAAAGTGACGCTGTACGGTCAGGAGAAGGATGCGGCTACCTCCGGCCTGGCACGCATGAACATGATCTTGCATGACAACCCGACGGCTGAAATCAAACAAGGCAACACGATCGCCAATCCGCTGTTCGCCGGCGAAGACGGCTGGATCAAAACCTTCGACTACGTCGTCGCCAATCCGCCTTTCAGCGACAAGCGCTGGAGCACCGGGATCGACCCGGCCAACGACCCGCACCAGCGCTTCGAGCATTTCGGCACGCCGCCGGCCAAGCAGGGCGACTACGCCTACCTGCTGCACATCGTCCGTTCGCTCAAGAGCACGGGAAAAGGCGCGTGCATCCTGCCGCATGGCGTGCTGTTTCGCGGCAACGCCGAGGCCGACATCCGCCGCAACCTGATCCACCAAGGCTACATCAAAGGTATTATTGGCCTGCCCGCCAATTTGTTCTACGGTACCGGTATCCCCGCCTGCATCATCCTGATCGACAAGGAAAATGCCCACAGCCGCAAGAGTATTTTCATGATCGACGCCAGTGCTGGCTTCATGAAGGACGGCCCGAAAAACCGCTTGCGCGACTGCGATATTCACCGGATCGTCGATGTGTTCAACCGGCGCGACGAAAGCGACCCGAAATTCGCGCGCATGGTCGGCATCGAGGAGATCGAGAAAAACGACTTCAATCTCAACATTCCGCGCTACATCGACAGTCAGCAGCTCGAGGATATCCAGGATATCGAAGGCCACCTGAAAGGCGGCATTCCAGGCGCCGATGTGGATGCCTTGCAGGCGTACTGGACAGTTTGCCCGCAACTGCGAAAAGCACTGTTCTCTGCAAACCGCCCGGGCTACCTCGATCTGGCGGTCGCCAAGAAAGACATCAAGCCCGGCATCTACGAGCACCCGGAATTCGTCACCTTCATCGACAGCATGAATGCCCTGTTCGCCGACTGGCAACAGCGCAGCACCGGGACGCTCAAGGACTTGCAAGCCGGCTGCCACCCCAAACGCATCATCAACGAGCTTGCCGAAGACTTGCTCGCCCACTACGCGGACAAGCCGCTGATCGACCAATACGCGGTCTATCAACACTTGATGGATTACTGGGCCACGACAATGCAGGATGATTGCTATCTGATTGCTGCGGACGGCTGGAAGGCCGATACCTACCGCGTCGTCGAAAAGAACAAGAAAGGCAAGGACGTCGACAAGGGCTGGGCCTGCGATCTCGTGCCCAAGCAACTCATTGTCGACCGTTACTTCGCCAGTCAGCAGGCCGCCATCGGCGAGCTGGAAGCGGCGGTGGATAGCCTTGCCGCCCAAATGGCCGAAATGGAAGAGGAGCACGGTGGCGACGAGGGCGCGTTCGCCGAACTCGACAAGGTGAACAAGGCCAGCGTTACCGCCCGCTTGAAAGAAATCAAGGGTGACAAGGATGCGAAGGAAGAAGCCGCAGCCCTTGACGCCTGGCTTAAACTCTGCATGAGCGAAGCCGACCTCCGGAAGAAGTTGAAAGACGCCGAGGCCGAGCTCGACGCGCTGGCCTATGCCAGGTATCCGACGCTCGGCGAGGCCGACATCAAGACGCTGGCGGTCGAGGACAAATGGATGGCAACGATCTGCGCAGCCATTCATGGCGAAATGGACCGCATCAGCCAGACGTTGACCAAACGGGTCAAGGAGCTGGCCGAGCGCTACGAGACGCCACTGCCGAAACTGGTCGACAAGGTTGCCGACCTGAGCGACAAGGTGGCGGCGCACCTGAAGAAAATGGGGTTCCAGCCATGAGCAATGATGTTCACATACTCAGCGCCTCGCCTGACTATCGGGTGCTGCTGGAGCAGATTTCCGGCACGTACACCCAGGGCCGCGTTCGTGCAATGCAGGCCGTCAACGACCAGCTCATTGAGACTTACTGGCAGGTCGGACGGCATATCGTCGAATTCGAGCAGGGCGGAAAAATCCGCGCAGATTATGGTACGGCTTTGCTTGCCAGTCTGGCGAAGGATTTAAGCCTGCGTCACGGCAAGGGCTTTAGCCGCAGCAACCTGATTCGCATCCGCCAGTTTTATCAAGCCTACCCAAATAGTGCGACGCTGTCGCACCAATTGAGCTGGTCGCATATCGTCGAACTGCTGAAAATCGACGACCCGCTGGAACGCGGGTTTTACGAACAGCAAGCTGGCCGCGAGCGCTGGTCGGTGCGGGAACTGATACGACAAAAGGAAAGCGCCTTGTTCTTGCGACTGGCCGCCAGCAAGGACAAGGCTGGCATCCTGCAGCTCGCCGCCCAAGGGCAGATCGTCGAACAAGCCGCCGACCTGCTGCGCGAACCATATGTGTTCGAGTTCCTGAAAATCCCCGAGCCGTACCAGCTCTCGGAAGCCCAGCTCGAAACGGTGCTCTGCGATCACCTCCAGCCCTTCCTGCTGGAACTGGGCAAGGGCTTCACTTTCGTCGGCCGGCAATACCGGGTCACGATCAACAATACGCACTACAAGGTCGATCTGGTCTTTTATCACCGCATCCTGCGCTGCTTCGTGCTGATCGATCTCAAGATCAACGACGTCCAGCATCACGACATCGGCCAGATGAATATGTATCTGGGCTATTTCGCCAACGAGGAAAACGTCGAGGGCGATAACCCACCGATTGGCATTATCCTCAGCCGCAACAAGGATGAGTTGCTGGTTGAATATGCGACCTACCAGATGAACAGCCAGCTTTTCGTGCAGAAATACCAGCTTTACTTGCCTGACCGCGAGGCGTTGCGCCGCGAGCTGGAGCTGAGTTTGCGGGAGGTGGAGCAATGAGTGCGATTCCAGCGGGGTACAAGCAGTCCGAGGTGGGCGTGATTCCGGAGGATTGGGAAGCTAAGCGCTTGGGAGAACTTGCGACGGTCACGGCAGGCGGTACGCCGAGCCGTGCGAACGAACTGTTTTGGCATGGTGATATCCCTTGGATTACCACGACAGAAGTGAATGCCCGTACTATAAATAGCGCGGAACAATTTATTTCCAAGGAAGGACTAAGCAACTCCGCCGCGAAATTACTCCCGCCAGGAACGCTTTTGATGGCATTATATGGGCAAGGAAAGACGCGCGGAAAAGTTGGCATTCTTGGAATTGAAGCCGCGACGAATCAAGCATGTGCCTCCATTTCTCTCCGTCGAGGTGCTTTGGGCAATTTCATCCTGCACTTCCTTCGCAGTCAGTACGAAGCTATCAGGAATTTAAGCAATACGGGAAGTCAGGAAAACCTAAATAATTTTCTCGTTCGCTCAATTCAAATTCGCTTGCCGCCGGAAGCTGAACAAGAAGCTATCTCCGAGGCGTTGAGCGATGCGGATGCTCTCATCGAATCGCTGGAGCAACTCGTCACCAAAAAGCGCTACCTCAAGCAAGGCGTCATGCAGGATTTGCTCACGGGGAAAAAGCGTTTGCCCGGGTTCAGTGGTGATTGGGAAGCTAAGCAATTGGGTGAGATCGGCACGTTCTTGAAGGGGCGGGGCGTTACCAGACACCAGTCTTCGGGTGGAAGTCTCGCTTGTGTCCGATATGGCGAAATTTACACCAGACACGACGATTACATAACGGAGTTTTTCTCTTGGATCGCCCGTGATGTCGCACTTTGTGCAACGCGTCTTCAGTACGGCGATATCCTATTTGCCGGTTCAGGCGAGACCAAGGCGGAAATTGGAAAATGCGCTGCATTCATCGATAAATTCGAGGCATATGCGGGTGGTGATATCGTTATCTTTCGCGCAGAGAAGTCAGATCCACTATTTCTCGGATACTACTTAAATACTTCGCCCATAAATCAACAAAAGGCTAGTCGAGGTCAAGGGGATGCTGTCGTTCATATCAGCAGCGGCGCGTTAGCGAGTATTCAAGGAAAATTCCCAACCTTACTAGAACAACGCGCTATTGGCGCAGTGCTATTCGATATGGATGCTGAGATTGCCGATTTGGAGGCCCAGCTCGCCAAGGCCCGAGCCATCAAGCAAGGCATGATGAACCAACTCCTCACTGGAAAGATTCGCCTCATATGACCACTGGCCAGCCCGAACGCGCCACGCAAAACCGCGTCGCCGCTCTGTTCCGCGACGAACTGGGCTATCAGCCCCTCGGTGATTGGACCCATCGCCCGAACAACAGCAACGTCGAAGTCGTGCTGCTCTCGGCCTATCTGACCAGGCGTGGCTACAGTGCGGCGCAAATCGGGCGCGTCGTCGATCGTTTGCGCGTCGAGGCTGGCAATCCCAACCGTAGTCTCTACGACAACAACAAGGCTGTATACAGCCTGCTCCGTTACGGCGTACAAGTGCAAGAAGCCGTGGGCGAACATGCCGAAACAGTCTGTCTGATCGATTGGAACGAACCGCTGCTGAACGATTTCGCCATCGCCGAGGAGGTCACGCTGCACGGCAACCATGAGCGCCGCCCCGATATCGTCATCTATGTCAACGGCATTGCCGTCGGCGTGCTGGAACTTAAAAACAGCCGCGCCGATATCGGGATCGGCATCCGCCAAAACCTCTCCAACCAGCAGGCGGCATTCAATGAATGGTTCTTCAGCACGATCCAGTTTGTTTTCGCCGGCAACGATTCCCAAGGCCTCAAATATGGCACCATCAAGACCGAGGAAAAGTACTTCCTGACCTGGAAGGAAGACGAAGCCGATAACAGCCGCTTCAAGCTCGACAAATACCTGCTGAAGATGTGCGACAAGTCGCGCCTGATCGAGTTGATGCACGACTTCGTGCTATTCGACGGCGGCGTCAAGAAACTGCCGCGCGTGCACCAGTATGCCGGCATCAAGGCGGCCCAGGCCCATGTGCATCGCCGCGAGGGCGGCATCATCTGGCACACCCAGGGGAGCGGCAAGAGCATCGTCATGGTCTTGCTGGCCAAATGGATCCTGGAAAATAAACCCAAGGCCCGTGTCGTGATCGTCACCGACCGCGATGAACTGGACAAGCAGATCGAGGGCGTGTTCATTGCCGCCGGCTATCCGATGACCCGCGCTAACAGCGGACGCGACCTGATGGCCCGGCTCGGCCAGGCCGCGCCACGTTTATTGTGCTCGCTGGTACACAAATTCGGCAAGAAGGGCGTCGACAATTTTGAGCAGTTCATCAAGGATCTGGAAGCGCAACCCTGCCCGACAGTCGGCGAGATTTTTGTCTTCGTCGACGAATGCCACCGCACCCAGAGCGGCAAGTTGCACCGCACAATGAAGGCGCTGATGCCGAACGCGGTGTTCATTGGGTTTACCGGCACGCCACTGCTCAAGCAGGACAAGCAAACCAGTCTGGAAGTGTTCGGCGGCTACATCCACACCTATAAATTCAGCGAGGCGGTCGAGGATGAAGTCGTGCTTGATCTGATCTACGAGGCGCGCGACATCGACCAGCGGCTTGGTTCGGAAAAAAAGATCGACGCATGGTTCGACGCCACAACCAAAAGCTTGAACGACTGGCAAAAGGCGGCACTGCGCGAGCAGTGGGGAACGATGCAAAATGTGCTCAGTTCCAAGTCGCGCATGCATCGGGTGGTGGCCGACATCGTTTTCGATTTCAGCGACAGGCCGCGCCTGTCCGACCAGCGCGGCAACGCCATTCTGGTCGCTTCCAGTATCTACGAAGCGTGCAAGTATTTCGAGCTGTTCCAAGGTACGCCCTTCAAAGGCAAATGCGCGGTGGTTACCTCCTATAACCCACACGCGCAGGACATCGCGCTGGAAGACACCGGCGCCAATACGGAAACCGCCAAGCAGTTCATCTACAACACCTACACTGCATTGCTGCACAACGTGGCGGCGCTGCCCGACAAATCCAGGACCGAAACGTACGAGGACCATGCCAAGAAGCTGTTCAAGGAGCAGCCGGCGAACATGCGCTTGCTGATCGTGGTCGACAAGCTCTTGACCGGCTTCGACGCGCCAAGCTGCACCTACCTCTACATCGACAAGCGAATGCAGGATCACGGCTTGTTCCAGGCCATCTGCCGCACCAACCGGCTCGACGGCGACGACAAGGAATTCGGCTACGTCGTCGATTACAAGGATTTGTTCAAGAAGGTAGAGAACGCCATTGCCGTGTACACCTCGGAACTGGACCACAGCGCCGGCGGTGCCGCGTCCGAAGTACTGCTCCAGGATCGCTTGAGCAAGGGGCGCGAGCGTCTGGACAATGCGCTGGAAACGGTCGCGCTCCTTTGCGAGCCGGTGGCACCGCCCCAGGGAGAGCTCGAACACATTCGCTATTTCTGTGGCAACACCGAAATCGCGGACGATCTGAAGGCGCACGAGCCGCAGCGTGTCGCACTCTACAAGGCCATGGTGGCGCTGGTGCGCGCATTCGCCAATATCTCGGACGACCTCGGCAAGGCCGGTTATACCGATGCCGATATCGAACGCATCAAACAGGCGATTGAGCGCTACCTGAAGCTGCGCGAGACGATCCGCAACGCCGCCAATGAAAAGCTGGACGTGAAGCCCTTCGAGGCTGACATGCGCCACCTGATCGACACGTATATCGAAGCGAGCGAACCAAGAAAAATTTCGCCGTTCGACGACATGCCGCTGCTGGAATTGATTGTCAAAACCGGCATTGCCAAGGCCATTGACAGTCTGCCGGCAGGACTCAGGGGTAGCAAGGAGGCGGTTGCCGAAACCATCGAGAACAATGTGCGCAGCAAGATCATCAAGGAGCACTTGAACGACCCGGCCTATTACGCCAGCATGTCGGCGCTGCTCGACGAAATCATCGCGGCGCGCAAGGCCACGGCGCTTGAGTACGAGGATTACCTGATCAAGGTCGCGGATCTGGCGAAGCGGGTCGAGGCGGGCCAGGCCGATGACACCCCGAAGCAGTTGAACACGCCGGGACGACGTGCGCTATACAATTTGTTGCGGCAAGGTAGTGCTGGCGCACAGCATGTGGCGCAATCAGGGGCGGGGGATCTGGGAGGCGAAAGCGATGCCATGGTGGCGCTTGCACTCAGGATCGATGCGGCCATCAAACACGCGCGACCCGATGGCTGGCGCGGCGTCCAGGCGAAAGAAAACGCGATCAAGGCAGCCTTGTACGGGATCTTGCAGGACGTGGATGAAGTCGAACGCATTTTCCCGATCATCCGGCAGCAAAAGGAATATTGACTTTGATGCAATTTAAGCTGGGCGATATCGCTGTCGACGTCGTGCAGAAGGATATCAAGAACCTTCACTTGAGCGTCCATCCCCCCGCCGGCAAGGTGCGTATTTCCGCGCCCTTGCGCATGGACATCGACACCATCCGGGTGTTCGCCATCACCAAGCTGGCCTGGATCAAGAGCCAGCAGAAGAAATTGCGCGAGCAGCAGCGCGAAACCCCCCGTGAATATCTCGACCGCGAGAGCCACTACGTTTGGGGCAAGCGTTACCTGCTCAAGCTGGTCGAGAAAGAGGCTGCTCCGACCGTCGAACTCAAACACAATAAGATGATTCTCCAGTTGCGGCCCGGGGCCAGCCACGAGAAGCGGCAAGAGGTACTCGATGCCTGGTATCGTGAGCAGCTGAAAGAAGTCATCCCGTCCCTGATTGCCAAGTGGGAGAACGTTGTGGGCGCGAAGGCCGGAAAGTTCTTCGTGCAGAAGATGAAGACAAAATGGGGCAGTTGCAGCCCCGGCCCCAAAAATATCCGTATCAACACGGATCTGGCAAAGAAACCGTTACAGTGTCTCGAATATATCGTCGCCCATGAACTGATCCACCTGGTGGAGCGGCATCACAATGAGCGCTTCATTGCGCTCATGGATACACACATGCCGCAGTGGCCTCAATATAGAGAGATGTTGAACAGTCTGCCATTGGCGCATCAGGAATGGGAGTATTGACGAACATCGTCGCGTCCGACATGCGTGGCCGCTGCCGGCGTCCAGTATTCGTAAGCTTCTTGCAAAACCGAATCGCTTGCTTCGATCACTCACCTTGCATGAGGGCCGCTGGCCGTGACCCGCCGCAGACGCGACCTCTTCCCCCGGTGTACTATTCTGCTTCGCGTCCCGCTAAGGAAGTCATGTTTGCCTTTTCGTTGAAAGCGCCGGCTCACGCCCTCGCGCTGCTCCTGCTTGCCCTCTCGTTCCTGTTCGCCAGCCCCGCGCGCGCGGAAGACGATTACCTGGCCCCCGAGGTGGCCTTCAAGTTCTCTGCCCGCATGGTCGACCCGCAAACCATCGCCGTCACCTACAACATCGCCGACGGCTACTACATGTACCGCGAACGCTTCAAATTCACCGCCGCCAACGCCACGCTGGGCTCCCCGCTCATCCCGCCCGGCAAGGTCAAGTTCGACGAAACCTTCCAGAAGGATGTCGAAACCCACCGCAAGAGCATCACCATCACGATTCCCGTCGAGTCGTCCGGCATGTTCACGCTGACGGCCACCTCGCAGGGCTGTGCCGACGCCGGCCTGTGCTACGCACCGCAGGAGGCCGAGGCCCGCCTGGTAGGCGCGGCCGGATCGTCGCCAGCGCCCGGCATGTCCAAGCCATCGATGTCGACCCCGCCCGCCTCCATTCCCGTCGCCAAGCCGAAGCAGGGCAGCGCCGACGAAGCCCTCACACCCGAGCCGCCCACCGCACCAGCGCCAGCCCCGGCCGCAGTCCAGGCCCCGGCCGCCACGCCCGCCACCGGCGACGGCGCCGCGCTGCTCGGCGGCGGCAAGCTGTGGCTGATCATCCCCACCTTCATCGCCTTGGGCCTCGGCCTGTCCTTTACCCCCTGCGTGCTGCCGATGGTCCCGATCCTGGCATCGATCATCGTGGGCGAGGGCGCCGGCACCACGCGCGCGCGCGGCTTCATCCTGGCGCTGGCCTATTCGCTCGGCATGGCCCTGGTCTACACCGCCTTGGGCGTGGCCGCCGGCCTGATGGGCGAGGGCCTGGCCGCCGAGCTGCAAAAGCCGTGGATCCTGATTGGCGTCGGCATCATGATCGTGGCCCTGTCGCTGTCCATGTTCGGCGTGTACGAGCTGCAAGTGCCATCCTTCCTGCAACACCGCCTGGTCGACGCCTCCGGACGCCAGTCGGCCGGTAAACTCATCGGCGTGTTCATCATGGGCGCCCTGTCGGCCCTGATCGTCGGTCCCTGCGTGGCCGCGCCGCTGGCCGGCGCGCTGACCTTCATCTTCCAGTCGCGCGATGGCGTCGTCGGCGGGGTCGCGCTGTTTTCGCTGGCGATGGGCATGAGCATTCCGCTGTTGCTGGTCGGCCTGTCGGCCGGTTCCCTGCTGCCGCGCACCGGCGCCTGGATGAACCACGTCAAACGCTTTTTCGGCGTCACCATGCTGGGCATGGCCCTGTGGCTGACCTCGCCCGTGCTGCCGCCGCTGCTGCAAATGCTGCTGTGGAGCGCGCTGCTGCTCGGCTACGGCGTCTACATGCTGCGCCACGTCCGCCATTGGGCCGGACTCGCGCTCGGCGTGGTGTGCGCCCTGCTGGGAGCGCTCCAGCTGGTCGGCGCAGCCACCGGCGGGCGCGATCCGCTCGCACCGCTGGCCCATCTGGGCGTGGGCGGCCAGCAGCATGGGCTGGCCTTCACCCGCGTCAAAACCGTGGCCCAGCTCGACGCCGCGCTGGCGCACAACGCCGGCAAGACCGCGATGCTCGATTTTTATGCCGACTGGTGCGTGTCCTGCAAGGAAATGGAAAAGCTGACCTTTGTCGATGCGCGCGTGCGCCAGCAACTGGCCGGCACGCTCTTGCTGCAAGTCGACGTCACCGCCAACGATGCCGACGACAAGGCCATGCTCAAGCGCTTCGGCCTGTTCGGGCCGCCGGGGATCATCTTGTTCGATCAGCGCGGCCAGGAAATTGCAGGCAGCCGCGTGATCGGATATCAGAATGCGGACAAGTTCACGGCCTCGCTGAAGAAGCTGAACTAAGCCCGCAGGGGCGCGGACTTAATTGTCCGGGAGGATGAAGTCTTCGTGCTCGGGCTTGCCGCCCAGCAGCTCGTCGAGGCGGCCGCGCAGACTGCGCGCCATTTCGCTGCCCTTGGCCTTGAGCACCGCTTGCAGGTACTGCAGGCGCAGCGCGCGGAAGTCGTCGACGTTATTGCACTTTTCCACCTTGAGCTGCAGCATGATGCCGCGCAGCCCGATCGTGCTCTTGATGGTCTGGTTGTAGAAGTCGTACAGGTGGCGAAAACGGGTGGCGTCGTCGAGCTGGCTCTCGGCCAGCGCCTGCGCGGACGGCGCCTCGGCACTGGCGACCACGGGCAACGGCGCCGCAGCGTCGTCGTGCCCCTCGTCATGGTGAGCGCCTTCGGCTCCGGCCGCGCGCCGCGCCACCTGGCGCGCCCGTGCCGATGCCGGCAGCTTGGGTGCCGCCGCCGCCACTGGCTCTTCCCCGCTGGCGAGGAAAATATAGCCTTCTTGCAGCAATTCCTTGACGCTGTCCGCAGTCACGCCCACGCCGGCAAAATTACGCAGCAAATCATCGAGCGAATGACGCCCGTCCATCATCACCAGGATCGTGCGCAGGCGCGATGACAGTTGATGTTTTCGTGTGGAGATTTCCTCTCGACCCTTTTCGGTCTTGTCGTACACCATCGTGCTCATGTTGCCCCCGGAATGTGGTTGATGCCGCAGCCGGAAACTGGTATGGGATTGCCGCGCGGATAGATTTTCTCGAGGATACACCACGTTACACTTTGCAGGAATCCCCGCACACGCATTTTTATGGCGGCAAGACACAATTGAGGTGTAAGTACAACGTTAAAGTAGAAATTTAAACCGCCTTGCATAACGGAGAAGGCGGGCCGGGCGCCATTCCCCGTGGCGCGCGGGGAATGGCCTGCACATGACGCTGCTTTACGCGTGGCGTTTGTGCTTGCCGTGATGGCCGCGGCGCATGCTGTGCTCGTCAAATACTTTCTTTTGTTCCGGCGTGAGTGCCGCATAGAAGGTGTTCAGCGCGGCCAGCCGGGTTTCCATGGCGGCCACATGCTGCTTGGCCATGTCCAGCTGCTTTTCCATGCGCTCGGGGGCCGTCAGGCTGGCCCACTGGCCGCGTTCGCCACGGGCGGGACGCTGGCCCGGTTTGCTGGCAGCGGTGAACGCCGCCCAAGCCGGTTCCTGCGCCGCGCTCAGCTTGAGCTGGTCGTGCAAGCGCGCCTGGCGCGCGGCCATGTGCGCGCCCCAGTTGGCGCGCTCGCCGTGGTGGCGTTCCACGCTGGCCGCTTTCGGATGGCCGCTCTCCTGCGCGTGCACGGCGACGGCGGCGCCGCCCATGCCCAGCACGGCAAAACCGATCACAAGACTGTTGCGGACATTAATCAGTACGTTCATGGCGTTTCCTTTGAGTGAATGTGCGGGGTGCAACTGCATCATGTGCCTTGCATGTTTCCAAGCCGTGTCTGCTGCCAAAGAGTTTGTATCAATATGTATCGGCACCATGGCAATATACATGACGATACAAAACCGCTATCCGGGGCCACGCTAAGTGGGGATAATTGCGGGCATGGATACTCCTTCTACCATTCTCATCGTTGACGACGACCGCGACATCCGCTCGCTGCTGGCCGATTACCTCGAATCGAACGGCTACCGCGCCCTGGCCGCGGCCGACGGCACGGCCATGTGGAAGACGCTCGATGAAGCGCGTCCCGACCTGATCGTGCTCGACCTGAACCTGCCCGGCGACGACGGCCTGACCCTGTGCCGCAAGCTGCGCGCCACCTCGACCCTGCCGGTGATCATGCTGACCGCCCGCAACGAGCCGCTCGACCGCATCCTGGGCCTGGAAATGGGCGCCGACGATTACCTGCCCAAGCCCTTCGAGCCGCGCGAGCTGCTGGCGCGCATCCGCAGCGTGCTGCGCCGCAGCCACGCGATGCCGTCCAACGCGCCTTCCGACAATGCCCAGCAGATGCGCTTTGCCGGCTGGACCCTGGACCTGACCGCGCGCCACCTGCTCAATCCCGAGGGCATCGTCATCATGCTGTCCGGCGCCGAATTCCGCCTGCTGCGCGTATTCCTCGAGCATCCCAACCGCGTGCTCAACCGCGACCAGCTGCTCAACCTGACCCAGGGCCGCGACGCCGATCCCTTCGACCGCTCGATCGATATCCAGATCAGCCGCCTGCGCCAGAAGCTCGGCGAAGATGCGCGCCTGCCGCAGATTATCAAGACAGTGCGCAACGGCGGCTACGTGCTGGCCGGCCAGGTGACGGTGGAGCCCGGCGCGTGAAGGCCTTCTTCGGTTCGATGACCGGGCGCGTGTTCCTGACACTGCTGCTGGGCGTCGTCATCACCGCCGTGCTGACCCAGCTGCTGGCTGAAAACGAACGCCAGAGGGTGATCGAAGCCTTCCGCGACCAGCACGCCATGGACCGCGCCGAGCAATTGATCACCGCCACCGAAACCGTGCCGGCCTCGGCCCGCCTGGCCTATCTGGACGCCGCCAACCGCCCCGGCATCCAGCTGGTTGTCATCAACGACGAGCTGCCGGTCAAGCCCGCGCCCTCGGCGTTCACGGCGGCGCTGGCGGTGCGCATGGGGCCGCAGTACAAGCTGGCCAGCATCGCGGCCCGGCCCGCCGCCTGCGACGTGCCGCGCATCCAGAACAGCATGTTCGGTCCCACCGAATCGCAATGGAAAGGCGTGTGCGAGAGCATCAACGTGCGCCTGCGCGATGGTGAACTGCTGCGCCTGATGGTGATGCCGCCGCCGCCCTCGGTGATCGCCCACGAAACCGATTACCGCATGATCATCGGCTTGTTCCTGGTCAGCATCGCTTTCCTCGCCTACCTGGTTGCGCGCATGACCACGCGTCCGCTCAAGCAGCTGGCGCAGGCCGCCAAGGACCTCGGCAACGACATCAACCACCCGCCGCTGCAATTGTCGGGCGCGAGCGAGATCCGCCAGGCCAGCGCGGCCTTCAACGCCATGCAGGCGCGCATCCGCCAATACATTTTCCAGCGCACCCAGATGCTGGCGGCCATCACCCACGACTTGCAGACGCCCTTGACCCGGATGCGCCTGCGCCTCGAAAAAGTCGGCGACGGCGAGCTGCGCGACCGCCTCGTGGGCGATTTGTCGGCCATGCAGGAAATGGTGCGCGAAGGCCTGGACCTGGCGCGCAGCACCGACACCACCGAAGCGATGCAGGCGCTCGACCTCGATTCGCTGCTCGACAGCGTCACCTGCGACGCCACCGACGCCGGCCAGCAGGTGATGGTCCACGGCCACGCCGGCATGGCCTTGCTGGGGCGGCCGATGGCGCTGCGCCGCTGCCTGGTCAACCTGATCGACAACGCCATCAAGTACGGCCAGCGCGCCCATCTCACGGTGGAAGCGGGCGCCGGCGCGGCGCGCATCCGCGTGCGCGACAATGGCCCCGGCATCGCGCCGGGCGAGCTGGCGCGCGTGTTCGAGCCGTTCTACCGGGTCGAAACGTCACGCTCGCGCGAATCCGGCGGCACCGGGCTGGGCCTGACCATCGCCCGCAATATCGCCGAGCAGCACGGCGGCAGCATCGCGCTGGCCAACCATCCGGAGGGCGGCCTGGAGGTCACCCTGGTCCTGCCGGAGTATTACGCCGGCAAATAGCTCCGCCCGCCAGCGCCGCCATCGCTTACCATTGAATGTACTGAACCGATCATAAGCCGCCCGCAGTGGCGAGCAGGGAAACGCATGAAACAGAAAAGCATCGTCATCATCGCCGGCCTCGCCGTTCTCATCGGCGCCGGCGCATGGTATCTGGGCCGGGGCGCGCAGCATGCCGGTCCGGGCGAGCATCAGGGCGCCGCCGTTGCGCCGGGCGACAGGAACGGCAAGGGCGGCGCCCAGCCGCCGGCCATCGTCAACGTGGTGGCGCCGCAGCGCCAGGATGTGCCGGTGCTGCTGCAAGCCAATGCCAGCGTGACCCCGGTCAGCACGGTCGACCTGCATCCGCAAACGACCAGCACGATACGCACGGTGCATATCAAGGAAGGCCAGTTCGTCAAGGCGGGCGAACTGATGTTCTCGCTCGACGACCGCAGCGAGCGCGCCAATATCGACAAGGCGCGCGCCCAGATCGCGCGCGATGCCGCCACCTTCGCCGACCTGGAGCGCCAGTACAAGCGCAGCGAGGAATTGTTCGCCCAAAAATTCATCGCCCGGAGCGCCGTCGATACCCTGAAAAGCCAGGTCGATTCGGCGCGCGCGCTGGTCGGCGCCGGCCAGGCCGCGCTCAAGGCCGAGCAGGTCAACGCCAGCTACAGCGCCATCCGCGCGCCGATGGCGGGCCGGGTCGGCGCCATCAATGTGTTCCCGGGCAGCCTGGTGCAGCTGGCCACCTCGCTGGCCACCATCACCCAGCTCGACCCGATCAACATCGCCTTCAGCCTGCCGGAAGCGGCGCTGGGCGACTTGCTGGCCGCGCAAAAGAATGGCCCGGTCACGGTCGAGGCGCTCGGCACGGCCGGCGGCAAGGCGGCCAGCGGCAAGCTCAGCTTCATCGACAATAGCGTCGATCCGCTGGCCGGCTCGATCAAGGTCAAGGCCCTGTTCGACAACAAGGCCACCAGCCTGTGGCCGGGCCAGTACGTCAGCGCGCGCGTGACGGTGCAGACCATCAGGAACGCGGTGGTGATCCCGCAGGCGGCCATCATCAGCAACAGCCACGGCACCTTCGTGTACGTGGTCGACGCCGGCCAGGCCGCGCAACAGGTGCCGGTCACGCGCTTGCACACCTTCGGCGTGAACGCGGCCGTCTCGGGCTTGAACGGCGATGAAAAAGTCATCACCGAAGGCAAGCAGAACCTGCGTCCCGGCGCCCGCGTCAAGCTGGCCGACGGGCCCGCTGCGAAACGCGATGGCAAGGCCACGGTGGCGGCACAATGAATCTGTCCGAACTGTGTATCCGGCGCCCCGTGATGGTGGTGCTGCTCTCGCTCAGCCTGATTCTGGTGGGCGTGCTGTCGTACATGGCCATTCCGGTCGCCGCGCTGCCCAGCTATAACACCCCGGTCATCAACGTCCAGGCCAACCTGTCCGGCGCCAGCCCGGAAACCATGGCCTCCTCGGTTGCGCTGCCGCTCGAAAAGCAGTTTTCGACCATCGCCGGCATCAACCTCATCACGTCGACCAGCACCCAGGGCCAGACCTCGCTGACCCTGGAATTCGATCCCAGCATCGATGTCAACGTGGCCGCCATCGATGTCCAGGCCGCGCTGCTCGGCGCCCAGCGCCAGTTGCCGCAAGAGATGACGGAGTTGCCCTCCTACCGCAAGGTCAACCCGGCCGACGCGCCGGTGCTGTTCATGGCCATGACCTCGCCCTCGATGAATTTGTCGGAGCTCAACGATTACGCCGAAAACCTGGTCGCTCCCAGCCTGTCGACCCTGCCCGGCGTGGCCCAGGTGTCGGTCAACGGCCAGAAGCGCTTTGCGGTGCGGGTGCGCGCCAAGGCCGACCTGATGAACGCGCGCAACCTGTCGATGGATGAGCTGGCGCTGGCGCTGCGCGCCGCCAACTCGAACGCGCCGCTCGGCGTGCTCGACGGACCGAGCCAGACCATGACCATCCAGGGCAATGCCCAGCTGATGAACGCGGCCGCGTTTTCCGAGCTGATCGTGGCCACCCGCAACGGCGAGCCGGTGCGCCTGAAAGACGTGGCCGCGGTGGAAGACAGCTACCAGTCGGTGAAAGCGGCCGGCAGCTACAACGGCGAGCGCTCGATCGTGCTGCTGGTGCAGCGCCAGCCCAACGCCAACACGGTGCAGGTGGTCGACGCGGTGCGCAAGCTGTTGCCGCGTTTCGAGGCCCAGCTGCCCGCCTCGATCAAGATTACCCTGGTCAACGACCGTTCGGTGTCGATCCGCGAAGCCATCCACGACGTCAACCTGACCCTGGCCGGCACTGTGGCGCTGGTGGTGCTGGTGATCTTCCTGTTCCTGCACCGCGCCGCCGCCACCTTCATTCCGGCCGTGACCATGCCGATTTCCCTGCTGGGCGCCTTGTCGCTGCTGTATGCCTTCGGCTACAGCCTGGATAACGTGTCGCTGCTCGGCATCACCCTGGCCGTGGGCCTGGTGGTCGACGACGCCATCGTGGTGCTGGAAAACATCGTGCGGCATATCGAAATGGGCAAGAAGCCGGTCGAGGCCGCCCTGGTCGGTTCGCGCGAAATGGGCTTTACCATCGTCTCGATTTCGATCTCGCTGGTGGCCGTGTTCATTCCGATCTTCTTCATGCCGGGCGTGATCGGCCTGCTGTTCCATGAATTCGCGGTGGTGGTCGGGCTGTCGGTGCTGGTGTCGGCGCTGGTGTCATTGACGTTGGTGCCGATGCTGGCCAGCCGCCTGCTGCCGCCCCATGCGCTTGATGAGGGCGGCGAGAAAAGTTTCATCGGGCGCCACTTCGAGGCTGGCTTTGCGCGCGTGCGCGATGGTTACGCGCGCTCGCTCGACTTCGCGCTGGCACACCGCTTCATCGTGCTGCTGGTGGCGCTCGGCACCTTTGTGTTGACGATCATCATGTACAGCACCATCCCCAAGGGTTTTTTCCCCGAGGAAGACCTGGGCCAGCTGCGCATGACCATCGAAGCGGCCGAGGATACCTCGACCGACGCCATGCTGGTCTTGCAGGAAAAAGTGGTGGCCGTGATCCGCGCCGACCCGAGCGTGCAGGATGTGACGTCGTTTACCGGCGGCGGCAACACCGGGCGCGGCTTCATCGCCCTGAAACCGCGCGGCCAGCGCGTCAAAATGCCGCAGGTGGTCGAGCGTTTGCGCAAAGCCACGCGCCAGGTGGCCGGCGTGTCGGTATTCCTGTCGCCGATCCAGAACCTGCAACTGGGCGGACGGCCCAGCAAGAGCCGCTACCAGTACACCTTGCAAAGCGTCAGTTCCGACGCGCTGGGCGACTGGGCCAATAAATACCTGGAGCGCATGCGCGCCGACCCGGACTTCCGCGACGTCACCAGCGATTCGCAGAACCGCGGCCTGCAAGCGACCCTGAAGATCGACCGCGACAAGGCCAACGCCATGGGGGTGCAGATCGCCGACGTGCGCACCGCCCTGTACGCGGTCTTTGGCGAACGCCAGGTATCGACCATCTATTCGGCCGCCGCCAGCTACAACGTGATCCTGGAAGCCGAACTGGCCGACCGCCAGTCCGAGGATGCCCTGGGACGGGTGTCGGTGCGCAGCAAGGGCGGCCAGCTGGTGCAGTTGTCGAGCTTTGCGACGGTCGAGCGCACGGTGGGCCCGACCTCGGTCAACCACCAGGGCCAGCTGCAGGCGATCACCCTGTCGTTCAACCTGGGCGCGAATGTGCCGCTGGGCGTGGCCACCGGCAAGATCGACCGGATGGGCGTGGACATGAAGCTGCCGGCCTCGGTGATCACCAAATACGGTGGCGACGCCGCCGTGTTCCAGGATTCGCAGTCGAGCCAGATCATCCTGATCGTGGCCGCGCTGGGCGTCATCTACGTGCTGCTGGGTGTGCTGTACGAAAGCTTCATCCACCCGCTGACCATCCTGGCCGGCCTGCCATCGGCCGCCGTGGGCGCGCTGCTGACCTTGCGCATCTTCGGGCTGGACCTGACCATGATCGCCATCATCGGCATCCTGATGCTGATCGGGATCGTCAAGAAAAACGCCATCATGATGATCGACTTCGCCCTGCACGCCCAGCGCAACGAGGGCCTGAGCCCGGCCGCGGCGATCCGCGAAGCCTGCATCCTGCGCCTGCGCCCGATCCTGATGACCACCCTGGCCGCGCTGATGGGCGCGCTGCCGATCGCGCTCGGGGTGGGCGCCGGCGCCGAACTGCGCCAGCCGCTCGGCCTGGCCGTGGTCGGCGGCTTGCTGTTTTCGCAAGTCATCACGCTCTACATCACCCCCGTGATCTACCTGTTCCTCGACAAGTACAGCGGCAGCGGGCCGATGAGCGATGCCCAGCTGGCAAGCTTGGAAAAGGCGCGTTGATGTTTCCGCTAGGGATTTAATTGACTGGAAACAACACGATCTTTTGACCGCCTGCCACCATGGAAGCTGCATTTTTTCATTGACGGGCGGTCACCATGAAACCTCACAGCGTCACCCTCATCGGCATGGGCCCGCGCGGCCTGTCCCTGCTCGAACGCATCGCCGCGTTTGCGCGCGCGCACAATACGCCGCTGCAAGTGAATCTGATCGATCCCGGCGAGTGCGGCCCGGGCGTGCATTCGCCCAGCCAGCCGCAGCACCTCCTGATCAATACCGTGGCCAGCCAGGTCACCATTTTCCCCTTCCGCGAGGCGGTCGAACTGGCCCCGGTGTGCGCCACGCCCTCGCTGACCGAATGGGCCCATGCCGAGGGTTACCGCCGCTTCGGCGAGCAGTTCGTGCAGGTGGCGCCGGGAGAGGAGGGTGGCGCCAGCATCGCCGAATCCGACTACCTGCCGCGCCAGCTGCTGGGGCGCTACCTGATCTGGGCCTTCGATGCCATCCGCGCGGCCCTGCCGCCGGCGGTGACGCTGACCCACCTGCGGCAGCGCGCCATCGACATGTTCCAGATGCCGGACGGCAGCTTCATGGTGGAACTCGACAGCGGTTTTTCGGTCAGCAGCGACTTTGTGTTCATGACTACCGGCCACAGCCGCAATAACCTGACCGACGAGGAAGCCTGGTGCCACAAGTTCGCCCAGGACCATGCGCGCTACAACGGCAAGCTGGCCTTTATCCGCCATGTGTATCCGCTCGACAAGCTGGTCGGCATTGCCAGCGATGCCCGGGTCGCCATCGAAGGGCTGGGCCTGACCGCGCACGATGTGGTGTCGCAGCTCACGGTGGGCCGGGGCGGGCGCTTCGAGCCGGCCGGCAGCGGCTTGCGCTACCTGCGCTCGGGACGCGAGCCGGCGCTGTTGCTGTTTTCGCGCAAATGCCTGCCGGCGGCGGCGCGCGGGGTCAACCAGAAAGGCTTGAACGGGCGCCACCAGGCGCGCTTTTTCACGCACGAGGCGGTGCGCGCCCTGCGCCAGCAAGCCCAGCGCGAGCGCGGCAGCCCCCAGCTCGACTTCGACCGCGAACTGTTGCCGCTCCTGATGAAGGAAATGGGCTGCGCCTGGCGTGGCGCGCTGGGCCGCCCGGTGCCCGAGGGCGCCGCCTACGAGCCGGGCTCGGAGGAGCGCGCCGCGCTCGACGCCATGCTGTTTCCCCTGCACGGGCGCCAGTTCGCCAACGCCGACGACTTTTCGACCTTTTTCACCTGCATGATCGCGGACGACCTGTCGGAAGCGCGGCGCGGCAACCAGGGCAGTCCGATCAAGGCGGCGGCCGACGTGCTGCGCGACGCCCGCAGCGTGCTGCAAGACATGCTCGAGCATGGCGGCCTGAGCGCCGCCTCGCACCGCAAGTTCCTCAGTGTCTACAACCCGGCCATCAACCGGGTCACCTTCGGCCCGCCCAGCCAGCGCAACGAGCAATTGCTGGCCCTGATCGAGGCCGGCGTGCTGAGCGTGGCGGCCGGGCCCAACGCCGCCATCCGCATCGACGAGGACCTGTCCCAGTTCGCCCTGCACACGCGCTTCGCCTCCGGATCGGCCATCCAGCACGTCGATGCGCTGGTGGTGGCCCGGCTCGACGTCTTTTCGCCGGAAACCGATGACAGTGCGCTGATCCGCAACCTGCTCAAGCGCGGCACCATCCGCCCCTTTTACAACGGCACCTTCCACCCGGGCGGGATCGACATCGACCAGGCCAATCATCCGCTCGACAGCGCGGCGCGCCCGAGCGCCAACCTGTGGGCGCTCGGCTACCTGGTCGAAGGCCCGAATTACTATACCCACGCCTTGCCACGGCCGCGCATGCACTCGCGCCAGGTGCTCGACGCCGAACGCTGCGTGCGCGAACTGTTCGGCCAACTGGCCGAGCGCGACCGTGCGCGGCGCCAGGCGCGTCCCCGCTTCCAGGCCGCCGCCGAGCGCGCCACCACCTGAAGCCCGGACTGGCCCGATTGTTGCAGCACTGATACATATAGTAACAACCATCAAGACACTCATCTTGTAAGCTGCACAGGGTGAGCTTGCCGATGCGCAAAAGTCGCAAAACGTATAGACTTCGGCACCTGTGCCGCATTTCGTTGACGCCGTACCCTGGAAAGCTGTTCTATTTTGCGTGACCATTCCCACCATTCGACCGAGAATACCGGCTACTGCGAGCATTGCGGTCAGCCCTTGCCCGGTCACGCGGTGCCCAGTTACGAGATCAAGCGCTTCAATTCGGTCGGGATCGCCGTCACGCTGGCCTTGCACCTGCTGCTGGTGCTGCTGTGGGTGCTGAAACCCCAGAGCGAGAAAAAAGCCCCGCCGCCGCCCTCGGGCGCCGAGATGGTGTACGTCACGCTGCCGCAATCGAAGCCGCAGCCCAAGGAACAGCCGAAAACGACGCCCAAACCGACCACCCAGGCGCGCCCCAGCAAGCCGACCGTGGCCAGGGTGCAGCGTTTGCCGAACACGATTACCATCCCGAATGAAAAGCCGGTCAAGCAAGCCGATACGCCGGAGCCGCCCAAGCCGGTGAAGCCTGCCGTGGTGGCGCCCGAGACCGACATGGCGGCCGCCATCGAGGCCCGCCGGCGCGCGCGCGGCCAGACCGAGAGCGAGCAGCCGGCCGAGGAAAGCGCGGCCGAGCGCGGCATGCGCATCGCCAAGGCGAATATCGCGGCCGCCAATGGCCGCAGCCAGGGCGATGACCGCAACGATACCGGCGGCGTGTTCGAGGTGAAGAAGAATGCCATGACGGCCACCGTCAAGTTCCGTGGCTGGAATCCGAGCTTCAAGCGGCGCTGGCTGCAGGAAGTCACGGTCGAGCTGGGCACGGAGAAGGATATCGAGACGGCCGTGATCAAGAAAATGATCGAGATTATCCGCAAGGAAAAGACCGGCGATTTCGAGTGGGATTCGCACCGCTTGCAGCGCGTGGTGACGATGAGCGCGCGGGTGCAGGATACGGCGGAGCTGGCCGATTTCTTGCAGAAGGAAATGTTTCCGGAAAACCGGCGCGGACGCTAAGATGGCATGAAAAAGGGGCGCTGCGGCGCCCCTTGTGCTGGTAACGCTCCGGCTTACGCGCGCGCCTTGAGCAAACGCGCAATATCGAGCGCAAAATAGGTCAGCACGCCATCGGCGCCGGCGCGCTTGAACGCCATCATCGCTTCCATCATCACCTTGTCATGGTCCAGCCAGCCGTTTTGCGCGGCCGCCTTGATCATCGCGTACTCGCCGCTGACCTGGTAGGCAAAGGTCGGCACCCGGAATTCGTCCTTCACGCGGCGCACGATATCCAGGTAGGGCATGCCCGGCTTGACCATGACCATGTCGGCACCCTCGGCGATGTCGAGCGCCACTTCGCGCAGCGCTTCATTGCCGTTGGCCGGGTCCATCTGGTAGGTGAACTTGTCGCTCTTGCCGAGCGAGGCCGCCGAGCTGACCGCTTCGCGGAACGGGCCGTAAAAGGCCGACGCATACTTGGCCGAATACGCCATGATGCGGGTGTGGATGTAACCCTGTTGCTCGAACGCCTGGCGCAGCGCGCCGATGCGCCCGTCCATCATGTCCGACGGCGCCACCACGTCCACCCCGGCTTTGGCGTGGCACAGGGCCTGGCGGATCAGCATGGCGGTGGTTTCGTCGTTGAGCACGTAGCCGTTGGCGTCGATCAAGCCATCCTGGCCGTGGCTGGTGTACGGGTCGAGCGCGATGTCGGTCAGTACGCCCAGTTCCGGAAAACGCGCCTTGAGTGCGCGCACGGCGCGCGGAATCAGGCCGTCCGGGTTGGTCGCTTCGATCCCGTCGGCGGTTTTCAGCGCCGTATCGATGGAAGGAAACAGGGCCAGCACCGGAATGCCGAGGCTGACGCATTCTTCGGCCACCTGCAGCAGCAGGTCGACCGAGAGGCGCTCGATGCCCGGCATCGCCGAGATCGGCTGGCGCTGGTTGACGCCGTCGACGATGAAGACCGGATAAATCAGGTCGGACGAGGTGATCGTGTTTTCGCGCACCATGGCGCGCGAAAATGGGTCATGCCGCATGCGCCGCATGCGGGTGGCGGGGAACTGCACTGGAATGGTGGACATCGTTGTTTTCCGAGTGAACAAAAAATCAGGTAATCGGGCACGGCCTGTCGGGCACGGCCTGTCGGGCACGGCCTGTCGGGCCCTGCCGTCAGGCCGTGCCGTCGTCGCTGTCGACCGGGTCGACCAGCGGCGTGTCGGGATCGGCGGGAATCGCAGTCAGGCCCAGCAGGTCGATGATCTTGTCGTTGGCTTCGTCGATGCCGACCCGCTTGAGCGCCGAGAACAGTTGCACCGTGAACGGGAAGCCTTCGCCATCTTCGTCGACATAGCTTTCGAGCATCATGCGCGCCTGGCGCAGGGCATTCGTCGATTCGTTGCGGTTGAGCTTATCGGCCTTGGTCAGGATGCAGTGGATCGGCTTGCCGGTGGGGGCGAACCATTCGAGCATCTGCACGTCCAGTTCGGTGAACGGGCGGCGCGAATCCATGATCAGCACCAGCGCGGCCAGCTGTTCGCGGCGCTGGACGTAGTCGCCCAGCAGCTTTTGCCAGTGCAGCTTGGCCGAACCGGACACTTCGGCGTAGCCGTAGCCGGGCAAGTCGACCAGCAGCGCCTCGATTTCCTCGACGATGGTGGCATCCTTGCGGTGTTGCCCGACATGGGCGCCACCGATCGAAAAATAATTGATGTGCTGGGTGCGGCCCGGCGTTTTGGAGGCGAACGCGAGACCTTTCTGATTTGTCAGAATGTTAATGGCGGTCGACTTTCCTGCATTGGAACGCCCGGCGAAGGCGATTTCCGGTGCCTGCGTATCGGGTAAATCGCGCAGTTGGTTGACGGTCGTGAAGAAGCGGGCTTGCCAGAGTTTGGACATGGGATGGGCAGAAAATGCAACAAGAGGGGCGATAACGCGAGAAAGCTATTGTACAATAAGGGGTTACGAATTGTTGTCACGCAAAAGCCATGGCGAGCACACAAGATCGTTTGCACTACATTAGAACCGAATTTCCGGCCCAGGTTTGATCCGGCAATTCCCAACAAAACCAATTTTCGACTTGTCTCAGGGTGTTTGAATGAATCGTGCGTTTTTACCGGCCGCCGGAGCGGCGTTTGTGAAATCCTTGCTGGTGGCTACCCTTGCCGTGTCGGGCCTCGTGTCCGCTGCCGAGCATGCACCCGCCCCAGCCAAGGCCGACGCCGCCAAAGGCGCGACCCTGTACGATAGTGGCGATGCCGCGCGCGGCCTGGCCGCCTGCGTGTCCTGCCACGGCGCAGCCGGCAATTCGACCATCGCCGACAATCCCAAGCTGGCCGGCCAGTTCGACGTCTACATCCACAAGCAACTGGTCGATTTCACCACGCCCAAGCGCAAGCAGGCGGTCATGACCGGTTTCGCCAAGATGCTGTCGGATGACGAAAAGAAAAACATCGCCGCCTACCTGGCCACGCAAACCCCGAAACAGGGCGCGGCCAAGAACAAGGATACCGTCCTGCTGGGCAAGAAAATCTACCGCGGCGGCATTCCCGCCACCGGCGTGGCCGCCTGCGCCAGCTGCCACGGCGCCAACGGCAACGGCATCCCGGTGCAATTCCCGCGCCTGGCCGGCCAGCACCAGACCTATACGGTTGGGCAATTGCAGGCATTCAAGGAAGGCAAGCGCGAAAACAGCGTGCAGATGACGACCCTGGCGCAGCGCATGTCGACCAAGGAAATGGAAGCCGTCGCCGATTACATCGCCGGCTTGAAGTAAGCGGTACGGCCGCTCGCGGCCGGGGCACGCGCCGCCAGGCGCGCGCCTGCCAGGGAAGGTCAGAGGGCGGCGGCGCGCAAGCGGGCTGCCCTTTTTGTTGGTATCCTCGCGGGTTATTCGTGCCTGCACATAGGGATTTGTAGAGAATGAGCACCACCGGAATAGTCCTGAACACGCGCCGCCCGGTCCTGGGCGAGGCAGTCGAGCTGGTCTCGTCGATGCGCTTTGCCATCAGCATGCTGACCATCATCGCGGTTGCCTCGATGATCGGCACGGTCCTGACGCAAAACCAGCCCATGCCCAATTACGTCAACCAGTTCGGTCCGTTCTGGTTCGATGTGTTCAACAAGCTCGGCCTGTATGCGGTGTATTCGGCCTGGTGGTTCCTGCTGATCCTGGTGTTCCTGATCCTCTCGACCTCGCTGTGCATCGTGCGCAACGCGCCGAAAATGATCAAGGATATGCGCAGCTGGCGCGACAATGTGCGCGAAACCTCGCTGCGCAACTTCCACCACAAGACCGAATGGAGCGCGCCGCTCTCGCGGGCCGACCTGGCGCGCCAGAGCGCGGCCCGCCTGGTCGACGCCGGCTACGCCGCCAAGATCGTGGAAAAGGAGAACGCCACCCTGGTCGCGGCCAGGAAGGGGGCGGCCAACAAGTTCGGCTACATCTTCGCGCACAGCTCGATCATCATCATCCTGGTTGGCGGCATGCTCGATTCGGACATCCCGATCCAGTTCCAGGAATGGTTCCTGGGCAAGAAGCCCTTCGTGGGCGGCGGCTTGATTTCCGAGATTCCCGCCGAGAACCGCCTGAGCCTGAGCAATCCGACTTATCGCGGCAATACCCTGATTCCCGAAGGCCAGTCGAGCGATATCGCGATCATTCCGCGCCCGGATGGCTCGCTGTTGCAGCCGCTGCCGTTCACGATCGAGCTCAAGCGCTTCATCATCGACTTTTACTCGACCGGCATGCCCAAGCTGTTCGCCAGCGAAGTGGTGATCCGCGACCATGAAACCGGCAAGACCTTCCCGGCCACGATCAAGGTCAACGAACCGCTGATCTACAAGGGCGTGGCGCTGTACCAGTCGAGCTTTGAAGATGGCGGAACCAAGCTCAAGATGCTGGCCTACCCGATGAGCGGCACCGACACGGCATCCTTCGCCATGAACGGCGAAGTGAACGCTTCCACGCCGCTGGCGCGCGGCGGCGAGCAATACACGGTCGAGTGGAGCGGTTTCCGGCCGTTCAACGTCGAAAACACGGCCGGCAGCCAGGATGCGCGCGCCGTCACCAAGGGCCAGAGCCTGAACGAGCAGTTCGCCGTCACGCTCGACAAGCATTCCGGCTCGGCCGGCAAGAATGCCAACAACAAGGATTTGAAGAATGTCGGCCCGAGCGTGCAGTACAAGCTGCGCGACAAGACCGGCCAGGCGCGCGAATACCAGAATTACATGCAGCCGGTGACGGTCGATGGCGCCGAAGTGTTCCTGGCTGGCGTGCGCGCCTCGCCCAACGATCCGTTCAGCTACCTGCGCATTCCCTCGGACGAGGCGCACACGGTCAAGGAATGGATGCGCCTGCGCGCGGCGCTGGCCGATCCGGCCCTGCGCGAGCTGGCGGCCGAACGCTATGCGCGGCGCGCCATGCCGGCCGCCAGCAACACCCCGGCGGCCACGCTGGCGCGCCAGTTGCAGGAATCGTCCTCGAAGAGCCTGTCCATTTTCGCCGGCGACGGCACCCAGGGCGGTTACGTGGCGGTGTCGCGTTTCCTGGAGAAAATTCCCGCCGCCGAGCAGGAAAAGGCAGCCGCCATCTTCATGAAGATCCTCAACGGCACCCTGTGGGAGTTGTGGCAGGCCGCGCGCGAAAAAAATGGCATGGCCCAGCTGGCCGGCGACGAGAAACAGGCGCGCTTCCTGCAACTGGCCACCAATGCCCTGTCCGACAGCTTTTTCTACGGCGCCCCGGTCTATCTGCAGCTCGATGAATTCGTCGAGGTCAAGGCCTCGGTGCTGCAGGTGACGCGTTCGCCGGGCAAGGCCGTGGTCTATCTCGGCTGCGTGTTCCTGGTGCTGGGCGTGTTCGCCATGTTCTATATCCGCGAGCGGCGCCTGTGGATCTGGGTGCGCGACGGTGACGACGGCGGCCCGGCGCACGCCCTGATGGCCATGAGCACGCAGCGCAAGACGCTCGATTTCGAGCATGAATTCAACGATTTGAAAGCCAAGCTTCCGCAGTTGGCGTAAGCTGTGCCGCATATCCCCGCGCACGCTGGCAGTGCCGTATTGGAGAACAAGATGGAAGCATCACAAGCATCACAAGCAGCACCCCACCCCACCCAGGGCCAGACTTACCAGCAGGCGCCGGGCTACTTCAAGCGCCTGGGCCCGCTCGACTGGCTGTTCGCCGCGCTGCTGCTGGGCGCCGCGCTGTTCGCGCTGAACCGCTACGGCGCCTTCATGGATGCCTACGAAAAGGTGATCCTGGTGCTGGCCGCGCCCACCTTCGCCGCCCTCGGCTGGCACTGGAAGCCGGTACGCTGGCTGATGCCGCTGGTGGCGCTGCTGTCGCTGTTCGCCGTGTCCCTGTATGCCGGCAACCTCGACATGGCGAACAAGAAATTTTTCCTGAAATACATGCTGTCGAGCCAGTCCGCGATTTTGTGGATGAGCGCCCTGTTCGTGTTTTCCACCGTGTTTTACTGGGTCGGCTTGCTCAGCCGCTCGAACTTCGGTTCCTCGGTCGGCTCGAAGCTGTGCTGGGCCGCCGTGGTGCTTGGCTGGACCGGGATGATGGTGCGCTGGTACGAGTCGTACCTGATCGGCGCCGACGTCGGCCATATTCCCGTGTCGAACCTGTATGAAGTGTTCATCCTGTTTTCGATGATCACCGCCATGTTCTATCTCTACTACGAGAAATACTACGCCACGCGCCAGCTGGGCGCCTTCGTCCTGCCGGTGATCGCCGCCGCGGTCGCTTTCCTGCTGTGGTACACGGTCTCGCGCGATGCCGCCGACATCCAGCCGCTGGTGCCGGCCCTGCAGAGCTGGTGGATGAAAATCCACGTGCCTGCCAATTTCATCGGCTACGGCACCTTTGCGCTGGCGGCCATGGTCGGCTCGGCCTACCTGGTCAAGTCGTATGGCCACCTGGAAGACCGCCTGCCGTCGCTGGAAGTGCTCGACGACGTGATGTACAAGTCGATTTCGGTCGGCTTCGCCTTCTTCACCGTGGCCACCATCCTGGGCGCCCTGTGGGCGGCCGAAGCCTGGGGCGGCTACTGGTCCTGGGACCCGAAGGAAACCTGGGCCCTGATCGTCTGGCTCAACTACGCGGCCTGGCTGCACATGCGCCTCATGACCGGCCTGCGCGGCCGCGTGGCGGCCTGGTGGGCCCTGATCGGCCTGGTGGTGACGACCTTCGCGTTCTTGGGCGTGAATATGTTCCTGTCCGGCTTGCATTCTTATGGCAAACTTTAATGGCGCAAACCTGCTGGGCTGAAAGCGGCAAGATGGTGTAATGTGGGTCATCCCTCGCTGAAACCATTTGATTTGCCGAAAGACGCCCATGCTGATCCAACGTAGCCCCAACGGTATCGACCTGCCGTATTCCTCCGACATCACGCCGCAGGCGGTGTACGAATCGCGCCGCCGTTTCATCGCGCAGATGGCGGCCGGCGCCGTCGCTGGCGGCGCCTTGTGGGAAATGGCCAACCGCGAAGCCTTCGCGGCCGCCGCACCGGCGCAAAAGCTGGCCGGCAAGCTCAATCCCGCCTATGGCGCGCTCGACAAGCAGACCCCGTTCAAGGATGCGTCGAGCTACAACAACTTCTATGAATTCGGCCTCGACAAGGCCGATCCGGCCCAGAACGCGCACACGCTCAAGACGCGCCCGTGGACGGTGACGATCGAAGGCGAAGTCAAAAAGCCGATGACGCTCGACCTCGATGCGCTGCTCAAGCTGGCGCCGCTCGAAGAGCGCGTGTACCGGCTGCGCTGCGTGGAAGGCTGGTCGATGGTCATTCCATGGGTCGGCTATTCGCTCTCCGAGCTGATCAAGAAAGTCGAGCCGACCGGCAACGCCAAATACGTCGAATTCGTCAGCCTGGCCGACAAGGCGCAAATGCCGGGCGTGAGCAGCCGCGTGCTCAACTGGCCGTATGTGGAAGGCTTGCGCATCGATGAAGCCAATCATCCGCTGACCTTGCTGACCCTGGGCATGTACGGGCAGACCCTGCCGAACCAGAACGGTGCCCCGGTGCGTCTGGTGGTGCCCTGGAAATACGGTTTCAAGTCGGCCAAGTCGATCGTCAAGATCCGCTTCGTCAAGGACCAGCCGCGTACGGCGTGGAATGTATCGGCGCCGTCCGAGTATGGCTTTTATTCCAACGTCAATCCCGAGGTCGACCACCCGCGCTGGTCGCAGGCCAGCGAGCGCCGCATCGGCGAAGACGGCTTCTTCCAGAAAAAGCGCAAGACGCTGATGTTCAACGGTTACGGCGACGTTGCCTCCCTGTACAGCGGACTCGACCTGAAAAAGAACTTTTGAGCACGATGGCGTTCAATCCCGCTTCCCGCCAGCTGCTCGCCATCAAGGCCGCGCTGTTCGCGCTGGCGCTGGTGCCGCTGGCGCGCATGGTGTACCTGACCGTCAGCGGGCAACTGGTCGAGCCGCTCGAATTCATTACGCGCGGCAGCGGCGACTGGGTGCTCTACATGTTGTGCATCACCTTGGCGCTCACGCCCCTGCGGCGCCTGACAGGCTGGAACTGGCTGGTCAAGCTGCGCCGCATGGCGGGGCTGTTCACCTTTTTCTACGGCTGCCTGCATTTCCTCACCTTTCTCTGGTTCGACCATTTTTTCGATCTGGCGGAGATGTTCCGTGACGTCATCAAGCGGCCTTTCATCACGGTCGGCTTCATTGCCTTCGTGCTGCTCATTCCGCTGGCCGTGACCAGTACCAACGGCATGATCAAGCGCCTCGGCGGCAAGCGCTGGCAGTGGCTGCACCGGCTCATCTACCTGATCGCGCCGCTGGCGATCCTGCATTTCTGGTGGATGAAAGCCGGCAAGAACAACTTCACCGAACCGCTCATTACCGGCGCCATCGTGGCCGTGCTGCTGGGGCTGCGGATAGTGTGGAGCCGCCAGAAGGCCGCCGCCGCGCGCGTCTGAGGCAGCGCAAAGGCGGGGCAGGGTCGCTCGCTACAATGCCCCATGCCCACCCCTCACGACCTCGGATACCGTTCGCTGTTCGCCCACCCGGAACTGGTGCGCGAACTGATCACGGACTTCACTTCCTTCAAGCTGCTCGATGACGTTGCGCTGTCGGCCTTCCAGCGTGTCAACCCGGCGTATGTGAGCGAGCACCTGTCGGCGCGCGAAGGTGACATCGTCTGGCGCGTGCGGGTCGGCGAACAGTTTTTGTACGTATACATCCTGCTCGAATGCCAGTCCGGCGTCGACCGCTGGATGGCGCTGCGCATGCAGACCTACATCGGCTTGCTGTATCAAGACCTGGTCAAGCGCCACGAATTGTCGCCTGGCCTGCTGTTGCCGCCGGTGCTGCCGCTGGTCTTCTACAACGGCGTGCCGCGCTGGAGCGCCAGCATGGACTTGTCCGGCCTGCTCATGCAAGCGCCCGCCGAGCTGGCGGCCCTCCAGCCATCCCAACGCTACGTGCTGATCGACCAGCAGCGCCTGGACAAGGCGGCGCTGGAAGCGAATGCCAGCTTGCTGGCGCTGCTGTTCCGGCTTGAACTTTCAGCCGGTCCCGATGTCTCAAAAAACGTCTTTGCTGCGCTGACGACCTGGTTCAACGGAGCGCCCCAGGCCAGTCTGCGGCGCTCCGTTCAGGTGTGGATAAGCGCACTGCTGGCACGCGGAGCCAGCGCAGAGGAATTGTTGATGGTTGAGAGTATGGAGGAGGGTGCTGACATGGGCGGTAAGCTTGCAAGCTGGGCCGAACAGTTCGAGGAACTCGGCTTTCAAAAAGGGTGCGCGCAAGGTAAGGCGGAAGGGAAGGCGGAAGGGAAGGCGGAAGGGCAAGTCATCGCACTTCGCGGGGTGCTCAAACGCCTGTTGCGCGTCAGGTTCGGCGACGTTCCGGAAATGGCTGCGCAACGTATTGAGCAAGCCACGCAGGAAGAACTTGAAGGCTGGATCGAGCGCAGCATCGACTCGCCCAGCTTGCCCGCGCTGTTCGGCGCTAACGCGGCGCCCGCCTGAACGCCCCGTGTCCCGGCTTACTGGAGCAACGATTCCAGCGCGAACAGTTCGGCTGGCTCTTCGCGCCGGCGCACCAGGTGCAGCGTGTCGCCGTCGACCATCACCTCGGCGGCACGGCCGCGCGTGTTGTAGTTCGACGACATCGTAAAACCATAGGCGCCGGCCTGCATGATGGCCAGCAGGTCGCCCTGCGCCACGCTCAGTTCGCGCTCACGCGCCAGCCAGTCGCCCGACTCGCACACCGGCCCGACCACGTCGTAACTCACGGCTGGCTGCGTGCCCGCCTGCACTTGCTGCACATCCATCCAGGCCTGGTACAGGGCCGGGCGCATCAAGTCGTTCATGGCGGCGTCGACAATGCAAAAATTCTTTTCGGCGCCCGGTTTGAGGAACTCGACGCGGGTCAGCAGCACGCCGGTATCGCCCACGATGGCGCGGCCCGGCTCGAAAATCACCTTGATCGGGGCACCGCCATGGCTGGCCGCGCGCCAGGCGTCGATGCGCGCGAACACGCGGCCCAGGTAGTCGCCCACCGGTACCGGCGGCGCATCGCCGGCGGCGCCGTAGTTGATGCCGATGCCGCCGCCCATGTCCAGATGGTCGAGCACGATGCCTTCGGCACCGAGCGCGTCGACCAGTTCGATCAGCTTGTCGAGCGCTTCCAGCAGGGGCGCGTCGTCCAGCAGCTGCGAGCCGATGTGGCAATCGATCCCGACCGGGGTCAGGTGCGGCAGGCTGGCGGCGGTGCGGTAGGTGGCCAGCGCATCGTCGAAGGCAACGCCGAACTTGTTTGCCTTCAGCCCGGTGGCGATGTACGGATGGGTCTTGGCATCCACGTTCGGGTTGACGCGCAGCGACACGCGCGCCTGCTTGCCCATGGCGCCGGCCACCTCGTTCAAGCGGTGCAGCTCGGGAATCGATTCGACGTTAAAGCACAGGATATCGTGCGACAACGCCAGGCGCATTTCGTCGACGGTCTTGCCGACGCCCGAAAAAATCACCTTGGCCGGATCGCCGCCGGCGGCGATCACGCGCAGCAGTTCGCCGCCCGACACGATGTCGAAGCCGGCGCCGCGGCGCGCCAGCAGATCGAGGATGGCCAGGTTGGAATTGGCTTTCATCGCATAGCAGACCAGCGCATCGCGCCCGGCGCAGGCATCGGCGAAGGCGGCGAAATTGTCCAGCAGCGCCGCTTTTGAATACACATAGGTCGGCGTGCCGAACTGTTCAGCGATGCGGGACAGGGGGGTGCGTTCGGCGTGCAGGACGCCGTCCAGGTGAAAGAAATGCGGCATGGATTATTGGGCAGCGGGAGAAGAGGGTGGGGGCGGCGTGGTCGGTGAAACGGCGGGTGCGGCGGGCTTGGCGGGCGGCTTGGGCAAGTACAGCGGACCGGCCTGGCCGCAGCCTGCCAGCAAGCCAAAGACCACGGCGGTGATGCCGATATTGAGCGCAGATGAAGACTTCACGATTAGAATCACGGTTTGATTGGCAGACCTTGGAGTGTAGCATGAGCGAAAAAGAATTTTTGGACCTGGCCGAAACGACCCTGAACAAGATCGAAGCGGCGATGGACCGGCTGAACGACGAGGATGTCATCGATGTCGAGTGCAAGCGCAGCGGTAATGTGCTGGAGATCGAATTCATCGACAACGGCAGCAAGATCATCGTCAACAGCCAGGCGCCGATGCAGGAACTGTGGGTGGCCGCCAAGTCGGGCGGCTTCCACTACAAGCGGATCGATGGCGCCTGGGTCAACACGCGCGACGGCAGCGAACTGTTCGCCGCGCTGTCGGACCTGGCCAGCGCCCAGGGCGGCGCCCGCGTCACGCTCTGACGGCAAGATAAACCGGGCACGATAAGCCGGGGTCAGACCCCAACCACCAGAACCGGGGTCTGACCCCGCGATATGACCCCGCGATAAACCGGGGTCAGACCCCAACCACCAGAACCGGGGTCTGACCCCGGTTTATCTTGCCTGCGTCAGAACAGTTCGTTCTTGACCGCGTCCTTGACCTTTTCCTCGGCCGGCGTGCCGCGTGCGCCGATGTCGAGGCTTTGCACTCCGGTGCCGGGCGGATTTTCGACGTAGTAATAGTCGTCGCCCGCCATCACCAATCCCTCGGGCACCACCCGCTCCTCGTTCGGCACGCCCTTGAGCGCCTTTTGCATGTAGCTGATCCAGATCGGCAGGGCCAGCCCGCCGCCGGTTTCCTTGTTGCCCAGGTTCTTGGGCTGGTCGTAGCCGATCCACGCGATGCCCACCAGTTTCGGGGTGTAGCCGGCGAACCAGGCATCGATCGAATCGTTGGTGGTGCCAGTCTTGCCGGAAATGTCGGTGCGCTTGAGCGAGAGCGCCTTGGTGGCCGTGCCGAAGCGCACCACATCCTTGAGCATGCTGTCGACCAGGAAGGCATTGCGTGCATCGATCACCCGGTTCGCTTCATCGCCCGACTTGTCCGGCGTCGCTTGCGAGAGTACCTTGCCGCTGCTGTCGGTGACCTTCGAGATCAGGTAGGGGCTGACCCGGAACCCGCCGTTGGCGAACACGGCGTAGGCGCCGGCCAGCTGCAGCGGCGTGGTCGCGCCCGCGCCCAGCGCCAGGGTCAGGTAGGGCGGGTTCTTTTCGGCCTCGAAGCCGAAACGGGTCGTGTATTCCTGGCCGTACTTGGCGCCGATCTTGTTGAGGATGCGGATCGAAATCATGTTCTTCGACTTGGTCAGCCCGCGCCGCATGGTCATCGGCCCTTCGTACTTGTTATCGTAGTTCTTCGGTTCCCACGCCTGGCCGCCGGTCTGGCCGGCATCGAACGAGATCGGGGCATCGTTGATGATGGTGGCCGGCGACAGGCCGCGTTCGAGCGAGGCCGAGTAAATGAAGGGCTTGAACGAGGAGCCGGGCTGGCGCCAGGCTTGCGTGACGTGGTTGAACTTGTTGCGGTTGTAGTCGAAGCCGCCCACCAGCGCGCGGATTGCGCCATCGGTGGCGTCGGCCGCCACGAAGGCCGACTGCACTTCCGGCATCTGCGTGACCGACCAGGCCGTCCCGCCATCCTGGCTGATGCGGATCACGGCGCCGCGCTTGACCTTGCGGTTGGCTGGGGCCTTGCTCGACAGCCAGTTCTGGGCGAACGCCAGGCCGGTGCCGCTGATCTTGACTTCCTCGCCCGAGGCCGTCACCGCGGTGATGCCGGTGGGCGTCGCCTGCAGCACCATGGCGGCGATGATGTCGTCGCTGTCGGGGTGCTCGGCCAGTTCGTTTTCGATCGCTTCATCGGCTTCTTCCTTCGCTTGCGGGATCTCGATATACGATTCCGGGCCGCGGTAAGGGTGGCGCTTCTCGTACTCCATCACGCCGCGGCGCAGGGCCAGGTAGGCCGCGTCCTGGTCGGACTTGGTGATGGTGGTAAACACGTTCAGGCCGCGCGTATAGGTTTCTTCCTTGAATTGCTCGTACACCAGCTGGCGCGCCATCTCGGCCACGTACTCGGCGTGCACGCCGAATTCGCTGCTGTCGTTCTTGATGCGCAGCTGCTCGGCCTTGGCGGTCTCGAACTGGGCCGGGGTGATGTAGCCCAGCATGTGCATGCGCTGCAGGATGTATTGCTGGCGCGTGCGCGCGCGCTTGGGATTGACCACCGGGTTGTAGGCCGACGGCGCCTTGGGCAGGCCGGCCAGCATGGCCGCCTCGGCCACGGTGATGTCTTTCAGGTTCTTGCCGAAATAGATCTGGGCCGCCGAGGCGAAGCCGTAGGCGCGCTGGCCCAGGTAGATCTGGTTCATGTAGACCTCGAGGATCTGGTCCTTGGTCAGGTTTTGCTCGATCTTCCAGGCCAGCAGCACTTCATAGGCTTTGCGCTTGAGCGTCTGCTCGCTCGACAGGAAGAAATTGCGCGCCACCTGCTGGGTGATGGTCGAGGCGCCCTGCTTGGCGCCGCCGGTGGCATTGTGCAAGGCCGCGCGCAGGATGCCGGTGTAGTCGACCCCGCCGTGCTGGTAGAAGCGGTCGTCTTCGATCGCCAGCACCGCCTTCTTCATGACCTCCGGAATATCCTTGATGTGGACCAGGTTGCGGCGCTCCTCGCCGAACTCGCCGATCAGCACATTGTCGGCCGAAAAAATCCGCAAGGGCATCTTGGGCCGGTAGTCGGTCAGGGTATCGAGCGGGGGCAGATTCGGGTAGGCCATGGCCAGTGCGAACACCACGATCAGCAAGCCGATCAGGGCCGTGCCGGTCAGGCTGCCGAGGACAATTAACAACAGTCGCTTGGGCGAGCGCGCACGGGCGGGGCGCGACGGGGAAGAAGTGCTGGCGTCCGGCTTGGAAGAGCTCATGCGGGTCGAATCTTTCGCTTTAATTGGGTGCCCCTCATTATAATGCACCGCCACCTGCCGCGGCGCATTGCCAACTACTTGCCTTTTGGAACATTTGTGCCCGCAAAACAACTGTGATGACCCACAGTTCACAGAGTGTCGCATTCCAGCCCACAGGCATAAAATTTCAAAACAGAAATACCTTTACACGAGATCACGCTTATTGCTACGATTTAATGTACTGCCTTATGTATGGATGCTAAATGGCGGTTTTGTAACAAATTCCCCGCGTCGGGCACTTTCATTTTCGGTTCTGCAAGGCCCGTTTTGCAGCGTAAGCATTGATTATAGGTAGGTAAGGGAGTACGGTCTTGATGGTCAATTTAGGTTCCTTGTTCGGTCAATCCAGGCCACCTTTGCTCGGTCTGGACATCAGCACGTCCGGCGTCCGGCTGGTTGAACTGGTCGTGGTCGGCAAAAACGAGCTGCGTCTCGAACGCTACGCGTCCGAACCGTTCCCACGTGGTGCGGTTGTCGACGGAAACATCGAAAATATCGAGCAGGTGTCGGAGGCGGTGCGCCGCGTCTGGAAGAAAAGCGGTACCCGCGTCAAGCTGGTCGCGCTCGGCATGCCGCCGGCCTCGGTGATCACGAAAAAGATCATCCTGCCGGCCGGGATGTCCGAAGACCAGCTTGAAGTGCAGGTGGAGTCCGAAGCGAGCCAGTACATTCCCTTCGCGCTCGACGAGGTCAGCCTCGACTTCGACGTGATCGGACCGGCCGCCAATTCGATCGACGACATCGACGTCATGCTGGCCGCTTCGCGCAAGGAAAAGGTCGAAGACCGCGTGGCGATTGCCGAAGCGGCCGGCCTGACCGCGGTGGTGATGGATATCGAATCGTATGCGGCGCGCGCCGCGCTCGAACGCGTGACCTCGCAGATGAAGGGTTCCGAGGGCCAGATCGTGGCGCTGTTCCAGATCGGCGCCCAGGTCACCCACATTTCGGTCATGCTCAACGGCGAAACCATTTACGAGCGCGAGCAACCCTTCGGCGGCAACCAGCTGACCCAGGATATCGTGCGCTCGTATGGCTTGTCGTTCGATGAAGCCGACGCCAAGAAGAAAGCGGGCGACCTGCCCGACAACTTCCAGGCCGACCTGCTCGCTCCCTTCCTCGAAAACGCGGCCCTCGAAGTGACCCGCGCGATCCAGTTCTTCTACACCTCCACGCCCTACACCCGGATCGATCAATTGTTCCTGGCTGGCGGCTGCGCGCTGATTCCAGGCCTGCTCGACATCGTGGCAAGCCGTACCAAAATTTCCAGCGCGGTGGTATCGCCGTTCAAAGGCATGTCGCTGGGCCCATCCGTGCGCGAGCAGCAATTGCGTACCGAGGCCCCCGCCTACCTTGTTGCCTGCGGGCTGGCCCTGCGGAGGTTTGGCTGATGATCAGAATTAACTTGCTTCCCCACCGGGAAGAAAAGCGCAAGCAAAAGAAGAGTGCCTTTGTCGCCCTGATGGCCTTGTCGGCCGTGCTCGGCGTGATCGTGGTGATGGCGGTCGGCGGTTACAACGCGCGCCGCATCTCGATCCAGGAGCAGCGCAATGGCGTGCTGAAAGCGGCCATCGTCGAACTCGACAAGAAAATCGTCGAAATCGCCGCCCTGAAACAGGAAATCGAAGCGCTCAAGGCACGCCAGCAGGCGGTCGAAGACTTGCAGGGCGACCGCAACCAGCCGGTCTATCTGCTCGATGAACTGGTTCGGCAGACTCCGCAGGGCGTCTATCTCAAGTCGTTCAAGCAAGATGGCCAGCGCGTCACGGTGGGCGGTTTCGCCCAGTCGCAGGAACGGGTTGCCGAATTGCTGCGCAATATCGCCGGCAATTCGCCATGGCTCGAACGCCCCGACCTGACCGAGGTACGCGCGGTGCAACTGGCGCAGAGTAAAACCGGCAAGAAAGTCGTCGAGTTTTCGCTGAACCTGTACATCAAGCGTCAGCGCGAGAAGGATGAAGCGCTCAAGCCGGGCCAGAAACCGGCCGCCGGCGCTGCCACCCCCGCCACCGGCTCACCGGTACCCGCGAAAGCGGCCCCCTAGCCAGATCGGATTGAAAGAATGAATATAGACCTGAAATCGCTGGGTGGCTCGCTTAGCTCCCAGTTCCAGAACCTGGGAGACCGCCCGCCGGGACAATGGCCGATCGCTCCGCGCATCCTGTGCGGCATCGGCGTCATGGCGGCGGTCATCACGGCCGGCCACTTTTTTTACTGGAGCACCCAGTTCGAAGAGTACGACCAGCTGGCCGCCACCGAACTGACCCTGCAGGGCGAGTACAAGACCAAGGTCGCCCAGGCGATCAACCTCGATGCCCTGATCGCCCAAAAGGCGCAGGTGGACCAGTATGTCGAACGCCTGCAGAAGCAATTGCCGAGCAAGGCTGAAATGGCGGCCCTGCTGTCGGACATCAACCAGGCCGGCGTCGGCCGCGGCTTGTCGTTCGACCTGTTCAAGCCGGGCCAGGTGGTGGTGCGTGATTACTACGCCGAACTGCCGATCGACATCAAGGTGACCGGCACGTACCACGACATTGGCGCATTCGCCAGCGACATGGCCAACCTGCCGCGCATCGTCACGCTCAATAATATGGCCCTGACCACCAACAAGGATGGCGGCCTGGTGCTCGAAGCGGTTGCCAAGACGTTCCGCTACCTCGACCCCGAAGAGGCGAACGCGCAACGCAAGATCAAGGCCGACCGCGACAAGAAGGCCAAAGATGGCAAAGGGGCCGCGTAAATGAACACCACACGAAACAGCCTCGCGCTGCTGATCTGCGCGGGCCTGCTGGCAGGCTGCGGCGATAGCGACGTCCAGGAAGTCAATGCATGGATGGACCAGACCAGGAAGGAAACCAAGGTCGACGTTCCGCCGCTGACCGAACCGAAAACCTTCGTCCCGTTTGCCTACAGCACTGCCGGAGAAATCGACCCGTACGACCCGAACAAGCTGCTGGCCGAGCTGGCGCGCGCCGCCAACGGGGCCAACAATCCGCTCAAGCCGGACGAATCACGGCGCAAGGAACCGCTCGAAGCCTTCCCGCTCGACACCATGTCGATGGTGGGCAGCATGAAGTCGAAAGGCGTCACCTACGCGCTGGTGCAGATCGACAAGACCATGTACCACGTCAAGCCAGGCGACCGGGTGGGCCAGAATTTCGGCATCATCACCGGCGTGAACGATGAAGCAATCAGTATCAAGGAAACGGTCCAGGACGCCGGTGGCGAGTGGATCGAACGTCCCACCAAGCTAGAGTTGCAGGAAAGTAAGGAGAAGAAATGATCGCACTGAGAATGAATGGCACCGCCCTCATGGGCGCGGTGATCCGCATGGGCGCATTACTGGCTCTGGCCCTTGGCGCCAATAGCGCCCTGGCGCAAGACAACGCGATCGAATCGATCACGGCCAACCAGCAGGGCTCGAACGTGGTGGTGAACGTGGCGATGAAAACCGCCCCGACCAAACTGCCGATCGGCTTTTCGATCACCAATCCGACCCGCATCGCCCTCGATTTCGGCGCCACGGTCAATGCCACCGGCAAGACGGCCCAGGACGTGAACCTGGCCGACGTGCGCGGCATTAACGTGGTCCAGGCCGGCTCACGCACGCGCCTGGTGCTGAACCTGAAGCGTCCGCTCAACTACGCTACCGCCATCGACGGCAAGTCGATCATCGTCACCATCGATGGTTCCGGCGGCGTGGCGCAAGCGGTCGACAGCGTCGGCAAGCCGGTGCTCAACGGCGCTTCGTCTTCCTCCGCGCCGGCCGTGTCGGACCAGGCTGGCAAACGCCAGGTCCTGCGCGACCTCGACTTCCGCCGCGGCGCCAATGGCGAAGGCCGGGTCGTGGTCGACCTGCCGAACAGCCAGGTGGCGGTCGACGTGCGCCAGGTTGGCAACACGGTGGTGGTCGATTTCATGAAAACTGGCTTGCCGGAAACCCTGCGCCGCCGTCTCGACGTGACCGACTTCGGCACCCCGGTGTCGCAGATCACGACCGTGCCCCAGGGCGACAATGTGCGCATGACGGTGGAAGCGCGCGGCCTGTGGGAACAGACCGTGTACCAGAGCGACACCCAGCTGGTCATCGACGTCAAGCCGATCAAGGAAGACCCGAACAAGCTGACCCAGGGTACCCAGGGCTACCGCGGCGAGAAAATCTCGTTCAACTTCCAGAACGTGGAAGTGCGCGCCGCCCTGCAGGCGATCGCCGACATCTCGGGCCTGAACATCATCACCAGCGATTCGGTGAGCGGCAACCTGACCCTGCGCCTGAAAGAAGTGCCATGGGACCACGCGCTGGACGTGGTGCTGCAGGCCAAGGGCCTGGACATGCGCAAGAACGGTTCGGTGCTGTGGATTGCACCGAAAGATGAACTGCTGACCAAGGAAAAGCTGGAACTCGAACAGCGCGCCCAGATCGCCGATCTCGAGCCGCTCAAATCGGAAATTTTCCAGCTTAACTACCAGAAAGCGGAATCGTTCCGTATGGTGTTTGGCCTGAATGCCGACGGTACGCCAATGCCCGACAGCGAGGGTAATCGCACCCGCATCCTGTCCAAGCGCGGCAGCGCCGTGATCGAACCGCGCACCAACCAGCTGTTCATCACCGACATCGCCTCGAAGCTGGACGATTTGCGCAAGCTGATCCAGAAGACCGACATCGCTTCGCGCCAGGTGCTGATCGAAGCGCGCCTGGTTGAAGCCAGCGACGGCTTCAGCCGCAACCTGGGTGCCAAGATCGGCTTTGCCGACCTGCGTACCTTTCGCGGTGGCGATTCCGGCTATTCGTACCGCGGCAACGAGCGCGTCGCCCTCAGCGGCAACCTGGTCGGTGTCGGTCAAACCACCGGCCAGGTCAAGGATACCCCCGATAGCTACAACAATACCACCATGCTGAACCTGCCTGCCGCCAACATCGGCGGCAACCCGGCCGCTACCCTGGCCGCCAGCCTGTTCTCGGCTGCCGCCAACCGCTTCCTGAACCTGGAACTGTCGGCACTCGAAGCGGACGGCAAGGGCAAGATCATTTCCAGCCCGCGTGTGGTGACGGAAGACAAGAACGTCGCCGTGATCGAGCAGGGTGTCGAACTGCCGTACGAAAAATCGACCAGCAGCGGCGCCACCTCGATCGAGTGGAAAAAAGCCAATCTGCGTCTGGAAGTGACACCGCAGATCACGCCTGACGGCAACGTTGTGCTGGAAGTGAACGTCAACAAGGATTCCAAGGGCGAAGAAACCAGAGCCGGCTTTGCGATCAACACCCAGCACGTGCAAACCAAGGTGATGGTCGAAAATGGCGGTACGGTCGTGCTGGGCGGTATTTACCAGCAAACCGAAAGCAGCCAGGTCCAGAAGGTGCCGTTACTGGGCGACCTGCCGGTCCTGGGCTATCTGTTCAAGAAAACCTCGCGTACCAACAACAAGACCGAACTGCTGGTCTTCATTACCCCCAAAATCGTCGCAGACCGTCTGTCGACGCGCTAACACCCGAATACATTTAATCAGGACTTAACATGCTGCCCACTTATTTACAACGCGCTTTCGCGAACCCAGTTCGCCTGCTGACCTGCGTTTCCATGGCCACGGCCCTGGCCGCATGCGGCGGCGGCGGAGGCTCCCCGGGCGGGACTTCCTCGACCACCACCCCAGGCACCACCACGCCGGGCACCACCACGCCGGGCACGACGACGCCGCCGGTGCCGGCCGAGCCGAAAATGACGCTGCAACTGGTGGACTCCACCGGTACGCCGATCACCACCCTCTCGGGTGGCCAGACCGGCCAGGTCAAGGCCACCGTGCTCAACGCCAACGGCAGCGTTGCCGTCAACGAGGTCGTCAAATTCAAGACCGACGACAAGCTGCTCCAGTTCACACCGGAGTCGGCTTCCGCGCTGACCAATGCGTCGGGCGTGGCGATCATTACCGTCAAGCCGGCCAGCGTCCTGGCGGCCGGTGCCGTCACGATCGGCGCCACCGTGGTCGCCGGCGGCAAGAATGCGGAAGCGAATATCAACCTGGAAGTGGGCGCAGCTCCCCTGACCCTGGGCACGGTCGGATTCACGCCTGAGCAAACCGACATCCTGCCGGCGTTCGGTACCGCCGTGCTGACCATTCCGGTGACCACCGGCGGCGTCGGCGCCACCAGCGTACCTGGCCTGACCATCAATTCCCTGTGCGCCGGCGACGGCACCGCATCGCTGGTCCTCGGCTCGCTGGCGGACGGCAAGCAGCTGGTCACTTACACCAACAAAGGTTGCCTGCGCGTTACCGATACCATCACGGTCACGCTCGGCACCACCACGCAGACGATCAAGATCAACGTCGGCAAGGCCAATATCGGCACCATCCAGTTCGTCGGTTCGGACTTGAACGGCAGCTCGATCGTCTTGCGCGGTTCGGGCGGCTTGGGCCGTAAGGAATCGGCCATCCTGACTTTCCGCGTGCTCGACCAGAACAGCATCGGCTTGCCGGGCGTGGACGTGACGTTCAAGACCACCACCAGTACCGGTGGCCTGATTGTCCAGCCAAGCAAGGCAACCTCGGATGCCCAGGGTAACGTCACCACCACCGTCGCCTCGGGTACCATTCCGACGCCGGTGCGCGTGATTGCACAAGCGTCGCGCAACGGCACCACCATCAATGGCCTGTCGGACAGCCTGATCATCTCGACCGGCCTGCCGATCCAGAAATCGATGTCGCTCAGCGCCGACAGCTACAATATCGACGGCATGTTCTATGACAATTCGGTCGCCAAAGTCACCGTGATGTTGGCCGACCAGTACGGCAATCCGATTTCGGACGACACCGCCGTCAATCTGGTCACCGAAGGCGGCGCGATTGCATCGCCAGAACAAGGCGGTTGCCGCACCAAGGGCGGCGGTTGCACGGTCGACCTGAAAAGCCAGGCCTTCCGTCCCAAGAATGGCCGCGTCACCGTACTGGCGTATGTCCAGGGCATCGAAAACTTTACCGACGTCAATGGCGACGGCCAGTACAGCTGCACCAATTTCGAGCAGGTGCAACCGGTCGAACCGGGCACCCCATACCGTCCGCTGGTCGACATCTGCAAACTAGGTTCTGGCGAGCCGTATTCGGACCAGGGCGATCCTTTCCTCGATGCCGGCAGTGCTGACGTAGTGCTGGGCAATCCGGCAAAAGGCAGTACGCTCGACGGCAAGTACGATGTGCCGCGCGCCGATTTGCCGTTCCCTTACAACCATCCGGTCTACACCACGGTGGGCAACGGCCAGTGGGGCATCAACTACATCTGGAAAGAAACCGAGATCGTCTTCAGTGGCGACGTACCGACCTTCACCCGCCAGGTATTCGATCCGGCCACCGGCACCCTGCGCGACTGGACCTCTGCCGACGGCGATCCGTACAAGATCGTCGGCCTGTCTGGCGTTGGTTGCACGAACCAGAGCTTGTATTTCCGCGTCGCCGATGAAAACAACAATCCGCTGCCAAGCAGCACGACGGTTGGGACGGGCGACGTCGACAAGGTTGCCCCGGGCCTGCCATCGCCTAGCGCGGTTCCCGCGACCAACCGCATTGGCGGCACGGAGCACTCTGTCAACATCAAGCGCAATGAGCTCTGCAGCGATGGTGAATTCGTGATCCGCACCACGACGCCACGCGGCAAGTCGGTTGCCTCGCAGGTGTTCAAATCGGTTCCGGCCAAGTAATCATTGAAATCGGAAAATATCTTCCTGGTAGGGCTGATGGGCGCGGGCAAGACGACGATCGGCCGCATCCTTGCCAGGAAGCTAGGTAAACGCTTTATCGATTCCGATCACGAGATCGAGGCCCGTACCGGCGCCACGATCCCGTGGATTTTCGAAATCGAAGGCGAGGCGAGCTTTCGGCGCCGTGAGGCCGAGGTCATCCGTGACCTCACGGCGCAGGACGGTATCGTCCTCGCCACCGGCGGCGGGGCCGTGCTCGACCCCGCCAGCCGTGCCTTCCTGAAACAACGCGGCCGCGTGGTCTACCTGCGCGCCAGCGTCAGCAGCATCATGCTGCGCACCACCCACGACAAAAGCCGGCCCCTGCTGCAGACGGCCGACCCCCGCAAGAAACTCGAAGAATTGACGGCCCAGCGCGAGCCGCTGTACCGCGAGATTGCCGACCTGGTGATCGACACGGGCCGACCTAACGTACAATCGATGGTCCAAACTATTCTGACGCAACTGTCCGCGCTCGGCCCAGCCGCCGCGAGAACAGGGCGCGGGCCATATATGCAACCATCGCAAGCATCAATCAACGAACAATCCCGGATTTTCCTCAACGTCGACCTGGGCGAACGCAGCTACCCGATCACCATCGGTGCCGGCCTGCTGTCCGATCCGGCGCTGCTCGAGCGCCATATCGCCGGCCACAAGGTCGCCATCGTCACCAACACCACCGTGGCCCCGCTGTACCTTGAGCGCGTGGCCGCGCCGCTGCGCGCCGCCGGGCGTGACGTGCTCGAAATCATCCTGCCCGACGGCGAACAGTTCAAGAACTGGGATAGCCTGATGACCATCTTCGACGCCCTGCTGGAGCACAAATGCGACCGCAAGACCACCCTGGTGGCACTGGGCGGCGGCGTGATCGGCGACCTGACCGGGTATGCCGCCGCCAGCTACATGCGCGGCGTCCCGTTTGTGCAGATGCCGACCACCCTGCTGTCGCAGGTCGACTCCTCGGTGGGCGGCAAGACCGGCATCAACCACCCGCTCGGCAAGAACATGATCGGCGCCTTTTACCAGCCGCGCGCCGTGCTGGCCGATACCGCTTCCCTCGAGACGCTGGCGCCGCGCGAACTGTCGGCCGGCCTGGCGGAAGTGATCAAGCATGGCGCCATCATCGACGCCGAATTTTTCGACTGGATCGAAGCGAACATCGGCAAGCTGATGGCGCGCGACCAGCAGGCGCTGGCGCACGCCATTTCGCGTTCCTGCGAAATCAAGGCCGACGTGGTGCGCCAGGATGAACGCGAGGGCGGCCTGCGCGCCATCCTCAACTTCGGCCACACCTTCGGCCACGCGATCGAAGCGGGCATGGGCTACGGCGCCTGGCTGCATGGCGAAGCGGTCGGCTGCGGCATGGTCATGGCGGCCGACCTGTCGCACCGCCTGGGACTGGTCGACGCGGCCACCGTGGCGCGCATGCGCGCATTGGTGGCCGCCGCCGGCCTGCCCACCGTTGCACCGGATCTCGGCACCGAACGCTGGCTGGAACTGATGGAGGTCGACAAAAAGAACGAAGGCGGCGCCATCAAGTTCATCCTGCTCAAGCCGCTGGGCAGCCCGAACATCACCAGCGCCCCGCGCGAACAATTGCTGGCCACCCTGGCCGCCTGCGTCGGCTGACATGCATCCCGAAGAGCACCTCGCCCCGTACGCCGTGCACTCGGAGACGGCGCGCGGGCGGCGCCATGCCGAAACCTCGCATGCCTCGCGCAGCCAGTTCCAGCGCGACCGCGACCGCATCATTCACTGCTCGGCCTTCCGCCGGCTCGAATACAAGACCCAGGTCTTCCTCAATCACGAGGGCGACATGTTCCGCACGCGCCTCACCCACAGCCTGGAAGTGGCCCAGGTCGGGCGCTCGATGGCGCGCAACCTGCGCCTGAACGAAGACCTGGTCGAAGCGCTCGCGCTGGCGCACGACCTGGGCCACACGCCGTTCGGCCACGTGGGCCAGGATGTGCTCAACGAATGCATGCAGGACCACGGCGGCTTCGAGCACAATCTGCAAAGCCTGCGCGTGGTCGACGAACTCGAAGAGCACTACGGCGCCTTCGACGGCCTGAACCTGATGTTCGACACGCGCGAGGGCATCCTCAAGCACTGCTCGCTGGCCAACGCCAAGCTGCTCGGCCCCGTGGCGCAGCGCTTCATCGACCGCACCGAGCCCTCGCTGGAAGCGCAGCTGACCAACCTGGCCGACGAAATCGCCTACAACAGCCACGATATCGACGACGGCCTGCGCTCCGGCCTGATCACGATCGCGCAGCTGGAGGAAGTCGACTTTTTTGCGCGCCGCTGGCACGATGTGCAGAAGGCGTATCCGGGCTTGTCGGGCCGGCGCGCCATCTATGAAACGCTGCGCCGCCTGATCACGGTGCTGGCCGACGACCTGATCGAAACATCCGGCGTGCTGCTGGCCGAAGCCGCGCCGGCCGACACCGACGCGGTGCGCGCCAGCGGGCCGCTGATCCGTTTTTCCGACCCGATGCGCAAGGATGCGACGGAACTGAAGCGCTTCTTGCGCGCCAACCTGTATCGCCATTTCAAGGTGAACCGGATGCGCGTGAAAGCGAGCCGCATCGTGCGCGAACTGTTCGACGCCTTCATGGCCGAACCGGTGCTGCTGCCGCCCGATTACCAGCTCGGCACGGGCGACGCCACGCGGCAGGCGCGCAAGATCGCCGACTACATCGCCGGCATGACGGACCGCTACGCGATCCGTGAACACCGGCGCATCTTCTCGCTCGACGACTTGTAACCAGTCGACTTGTAATCAGTCGATTTGTAACTAGAACAGGGACGGCGCGGACAGCTCCAGCAGCAGCTTCTTGACCGGCGCCGGCAGCGGTGCGCTATCGATGCGCGCCAGGTCCCACCACAGATAGGGCGCCGCCAGTGGCGAGCGGCGCGACAGCGCTACCTGGAACGGCGCGATGTGCAGCCGGTAGTGCGTGAACACGTGCACCAGCGGCAGCAGCGCCGACACCTCTTCCACCTCGCCGAAGGCGCTGGCCACGGGTGCCACCGCATCGATGCCGAGCGCGCCGCGCACGGCATGGCCATCGACTTCCGGCAGCGACATCAGCCCGCCCCAGATGCCGCTCTGGGCGCGCTGTTCGAGCAGCACCTGGCCGCCCTCGATCACCAGCAGCAAGGCAGCCTGTTTTTCGGGAATGGTCTTTTTCGGTTTGCGCACCGGCAGTTCGGCCGTGCGTCCGGTGGCGTGGGCCACGCAGCGCTCGCGCAGCGGGCAGCGCGGGCAATCGGGCTTGCTGCGCGTGCACAGCGTCGCCCCGAGGTCCATCAAGCCCTGCGTATACGATTCGATACCCGATTCGATACCCTCAAGCGGCAGCAGCGCTTCTGCGCGCCGCCACAAGCCATCTTCGACCGCTTTCACACCGGGGAATTCATCGATGCCGAATACGCGCGCGAACACGCGCTTGACGTTACCGTCCAGGATCGCGGCGCGCCTGCCGTTTGAGAACGCGGAAATGGCCGCCGCCGTCGAACGGCCGATGCCGGGCAAATCGGCCAGCAGGGCCGGATCGATCGGGAACAGGCCGCCGTATTCGTCGACCACGCGTTTGGCGCAGGCATGCAGGTTGCGCGCGCGCGTGTAGTAGCCAAGACCGCTCCACTGCGCCATCACCTCTTCCGATGGTGCCGCCGCCAGGTCGTGCAGGGTAGGGAAGCGCTCCAGGAAGCGCGCGTAGTAGGCCAGCACCGCAGCCACCTGCGTTTGCTGCAGCATGATCTCGGACAGCCAGATGCGGTAAGCGTCGCGCGTGTTCTGCCACGGCAGGGCATGGCGCCCGTGCGACTTCTGCCAGTCGATGACGGCAGCGGAAAACGAGGGGTCTTCCAGCTGCCCGAACTCGGTCAGTCTTTTCACGCAGCCGCTTCGAGTGCCGCCGCCGCGCTGCGTTGCATGGCCGATTCGACGTTGCCGGCCAGCTCGTTCAAACGCGCCTTGACCTTCTCCAGCGCGAACTGGCTGGCCTCGAACGATTCGATCTTGGTTTCCAGGCTGTCGGTCGCATCGTGGATGCGCTGGATCGACGCCAGGCGGTGCTTGAGCTGGTCCTTGTGCTGGCGGATCTGCGCTTCGAGCGGCGACATGATCACCTTCAGCCACGCTTCCACGTCGCCGTTGGCCGCGCGGTAGCTGCGCCGCACGCGCGAAGCGATCGAGTCGAAAAAGCGCTCGATCACGGCATCGCGGCTGGTGATGAGCAAGGTCGTGGTGCCGAACTGCTTGACGTAGACCTCTTCGATGGCGTCGACTTCCTTGCGGTATTTGTCGAGCGAAAGCGTCATCGGCACCGCCAGGCTCAGGCCATGTTCGGCGGCGAATTTACGGTACATCATTTCCATCATCTCGCTGATCTCGGCGATCTTGCGGTTCGACAGATCGAGATTGGCGCGCGCCTGGTCGAAGAAGTGCTTGACCGGGCCGCGAATGCCGGTGGTGACGAAGCGCGATGCGGCCATCGCTTCGCGCACGGCGGCGATTTCCTTGTGCACGATGTCCATGCCGAGCGTGGTGTACAGCTCCGTGGACAGGCGCGCGAACACGGCGCGCGTGCCCTGCAGCTTGAACAGGCTGCCGTCGAATTCCTTCTTCTCGACTTCGACCCGGCGCATCATGTGCGCGATCACGCCCTGGTTCTTGCCGCGCAGGCTTTTCAGTTCCTGCAGCTGCTCGACGATGTCGCGGATGCGCGCGCCGATGGTTGCCTGCTGGATCCCGACCACGGCATTGAGATCGTCCGAGAGCTGCTTGCGGATGATGTCCTGCTTGGCCGGAATCAGTTCGTTGAACAGGGCCGCTTCCAGCGCGCCCAGGCGGCTTTTCTCGAGCAGCGCCATGTCGCCGTTGATCTTGCCGACCAGGGCTTTTTGGGCCGACACCGGGAACACCTGGCGTGGTTCGAGGGCCAGCATGTGCGCCACGGTGGTTTGCTGGCGTTCGATCTCGGCGTCGTTTTCCTCTTCGGTCTTGAGCTCATCCCACATCGCGTCGATCTTGTTCATGACCACGATGCGTCCGGCGCCGGCGCCGATGTGCGTGCGCCAGACTTCGATGTCGCTCTTGGTCACGCCGGTTTCGGCGGCCAGGATGAACAGCACCGCGTGCGCGTTCGGAATCAGGTTCAGGGTCAGTTCCGGCTCGGTGCCGATCGCGTTCAGGCCAGGCGTGTCGAGAATGACCAGGCCTTGTTTCAGCAGCGGGTGAGGGAAGTTGATGATGGCGTGGCGCCACAGCGAAATTTCGATCTCGCCGTTATCGTCCAGGGTGGCGGCAACGTCCGGGTCGGTCTCGTCGAACAGGCCGTAGCGCTTGGCTTCCTCGACCTTGACATGCTTGGTCATGCTGACCTGCTTGAAGGTCTCGTGCATTTCCTCGCCGGCGTCGAGCGCCAGCGGCAGCACGGTCCAGGCGGCCGGGTCGTCGCGGTAATCGCTGGTCGACAGGTTGCTGGCGCGCGTTTCGATCGGCAGCAGGCGGATGCACGGCGGGAAGGCCGGGTCGTACATCAGCTCGGTCGGGCACATGGTGGTGCGGCCGGCCGCGGACGGCAAGATGCGCTGGCCGTAATCGGCAAAGAAAATCGCGTTGATCAGTTCGGATTTGCCGCGCGAAAACTCCGCCACGAAGGCCACCGACAGCCGGTCGTCGGCCAGGCGCGCCAGCGCGCGCGCAATGCGCTGCTCCGTTGCCGCGTCAGCCAGTTCGGCCGCGTTGACCCACATCTGATACTTTTCCAGCGCCATGGCCACGTCTTGACGCCATGCGCTGTACTGCTCAAAATCTTGCACCATTATGCTCACATTGCCCTCGCGTACAGGTTCTTGCGAATCCTGCTCGATTGTCATTTTTGACAATTTACACAATAAAAAGTCGACCGCTGTCCCTGCTTGATCTGACGAATCTCTGCCCCACAGTTGCGGCAAGGCACTCCAGCACGATCATAGACGAAATATGTCTGTTGGAAATAGCCCGATTGCCCATTTACTGCAATAAAGTCACGTAAAGTGCTGCCCCCTTGCACAATAGCCTCAGACAGGATAAGGCGGATCGCCTCGGCCAGCCGGTTGTAGCGTTCCCGGCCGATGCGCGCGGCCGGCGTTTTCGGGTTGATTCCTGCCCGAAACAGGCTCTCGCAAGCGTAGATATTGCCCACGCCCACCACGATATCGCCGGCCAGCAGCACTTGCTTGATCGGCGCCGAGCGCTTGCGCGTTGCGCGGTACAGCAATTCGCCCGAAAAGCCGGCTTCCAGCGGTTCCACGCCCAGGCCGCGCAGCAGGATGTGCTGGTCCAGTTCGCCATCATCGCCGGGGTGCCACAGCACCGCGCCGAAGCGGCGCGGATCGTTCATGCGCAGCACCTGGGGGCCGGCATCGCCCTCGACGACCAGGTCGAAGTGGTCGTGTTTTTTCACTTCAGTGTCCAGCGGCAACACGCGCAAGTGGCCGGACATGCCCAGGTGGATGATCAGGGTGCCATGATCGAAGGCGATGAGCAAGTATTTGCCGCGCCGTCCCGTGTGCAGGATGCGCTGCCCGGCCAGCAAATCGGACAAGCCCGGCGGAAACGGCCAGCGCAATCCTTCCCTGCGCATCAACACGCTATCGACGATGCGGCCATCGATATGCGGTGCGACGCCGCGGCGGGTGACTTCGACTTCGGGCAGTTCAGGCATGTCGGATAGAAAAATTCATGTGAGTGAGGGTGCGGCCCCGTACGCGAAGCGGGCGTTGGGCGTAGAATCGGACATAATCGCTGTCATTCTGGAACCCCCTTGAAAAACGCTTTCGTCATTGTAACCCTGTCCGGACTGCTGTCGGCGTGCGCCGTGGCGCCAACGCCTCACGCCCCCGCCCTGGCGGACGCTCCCGCGCCCGTGCCCGCCACTGCGTCCGAACCCCTGCCAGCGGCCGCCGAGGTGCTGGCCGAAGGCGAACGCGCGTCCGCGCCGGACGAGCCATCGCCGGACCTCAAGCTGCCGCACGTGGCGCTCACCAAGGACATGCTCTACAAGCTGATGAAGGCCGAGCTGGAATTTCGCGGCGGCGCCTGGCAGGGCCCGTACATGACCCTGATGGGCATGGCCCAGCAGACGCGCGACCCGCGCCTGGCGCAGCGTGCCGCCGAAATGGCCCAGGCGGCCCAGAAGGGCGGCGAAGCGCTGGCCGCGATCCGCCTGTGGCGCGAACTGGCGCCCGATTCCGACGAAGCGGGCCAGTATTACATCGCCGCCTCGGTCATGGCCGACGACCTGGGCGAGGCGGAGGCGCTGTTCGCCGCGCGCCTGCGCGACGCCGCGCCCGCCAACCGCGGCATGGCCATGTACCAGATCCAGCAACTGCTCACCCGCGCCAAGGACAAGGCCGCCGCCGGCGCGCTGCTCGAACGCTTGCTGGCGCCGTACACCGCGACCAGCGAAGCGCGCGTGGTGCTGGCGCAGTCGGCCTACGCGCGCGGCGCCAACGCGGAAGCGCTGGCCCATGCGCAGGAAGCGCTGCGCCTCAAGCCCGATTCCGACATCGCCGTACTGACCCTGGCCCAGGTCAGCGGCGAGCAGGGCGACGTCGCTCCCTTGCTGGCCACATTCGTGGCCGCCAATCCGGGTGCGCGCGAAGTGCGCGCGGCCTACGCCCGCATCCTCGTCACGCAAAAGCAGTACGAGCCGGCGCGCAAGCAATTCCTGGCCCTGCTCAAGGAGCAGCCCGACAATCCGGGCACCCTGTACGCGCTCGGCATCCTGTCGATGCAGCTGGCCGACCCGGCCGCGGCCGAAACCTATCTGTCCGGCTTCATCACGGCACTCGACAAGAACCCCGGCGACGAGCGCGACCCGGCCAAGGTGCTGATCATGCTCTCGCAGCTGGCCGAAGAGCGGGGCGACTTCGCCGCCGCGCGCGCCTGGCTGGGAAAAATCGAACAGGAAGACGCGCCGACCTGGTTTTCGGCGCAGCTGCGCAGCGCCCAGCTGATGGGCAGGCAGGGCGACCTGGATGGCGCCCAGGCCTTCCTGGCCGCTCTCAAGGCCGAGGAACCCGCCCAGCAGGTGCAAGTGGTGCTGGTGCACAGCCAGGTGCTGCGCGACGCCGGCAAGATCGAGCAGGCCTACGCGGTGATGGAGCAGGGCGCGGCGCGCTTTCCAGCCAATCCCGATTTGCTGTACGACTTCGCGCTGCTGGCCGAAAAACTCGGGCGCGTTGACGTGATGGAAAAAAACCTGCGCCTGGTGATGCAGCAGGCGCCCGACAACCACCACGCCTACAATGCGCTGGGCTACTCGCTGGCCGAGCGCAACGTGCGCCTGGACGAAGCGCTGGCCCTGATCGACAAGGCCCTGAAAATGGCCCCGGCCGACCCCTTCATCATGGATAGCATGGGCTGGGTCCAGTACCGCCTGGGCAACCTGAACGAAGCCGAGGCCCACCTGCGCCGCGCCTACGCCCTGCGCGACGATGTCGAAATCGCCGTGCACCTGGGTGAAGTGCTGTGGCAAAAGGGCTTGAAATCCGATGCCCAGCAGCTGTGGCGCGAAGCGCGCGCCAGGGACCCCAAGAACGACACGCTCAAGAGCACGCTCGCGCGCCTGCAACTCAAGCTGTGATCGGCGGCGCCTGGCCGGGCCTCGCTGGCCGGGCCTCGCTGGCCGGGCCGCGCCAGGCCGCGCTGCAATGGGTCATAATGCGGCGCATCTCCTTTACGCTGTCGGATTGCCCATGATGCTCAGAACTAAAACCCGCTTCCTTGCCCTGGCTTGCGCCGCGCTGCTGTCCGCCTGCGTCACGCCGGCCTACCTGTCGAAGGCCAATGTGGCCGCCTACCGCGAAGCCATCGAGCTGAACGGCCGGCTGACCGTGAACTACCAAAAAGACGGCCAGACCGAGACCCTGACCGGCAAGTTCAGCTGGAACCAGACCCCGGCCGCGGTCAACGTCAGCCTGGCGTCGCCGCTGGGCCAGACCATCGCCACCATCAGCGTCACGCCCGACGCTGCCACCCTGACCCAGGGCGACCGCGCGCCGCGCGTGGCGCGCGACATCGATACCCTGACCGCGCAGACGCTGGGCTGGTCGCTGCCCGTGTCGGGCTTGCGCGACTGGCTGCAAGGCTACGCCACCGGCGCCGACGGCCAGCGCTTTGCCGCCTCGCCGGCCGCCAACACGGTCACCACGGCCGATGGCTGGCGCCTGACCTACGTGAGCTGGCAAGATCCGGACGCGGCCAAGCCGCTGCCCAAGCGCATCGACGTCGCGCGCGCGGCCAGCGCCACCGTGGAAGCGATGGAAATCCGCATCGTGATCGACCCGCAGGGCTGATATGCGCGCTACCCGCCTGCATGACTGCCCGGCCCCGGCCAAGCTCAATCTGTTCCTGCACGTGAACGGACGCCGCGCCGACGGCTACCACCTGCTGCAAACCGTGTTCCAGATGGTGGACCATGGCGACCTGCTGCACTTCGACCTGCGCGCCGATGAACGCATCGTGCGGACCATCGACGTGCCGGGCGTGCCGGAGCAGGGCGACCTGATCGTGCGCGCGCTGCTGCTGCTGCAAGCGGCCTACAAGCGCCGCCACGGCCGCCTGCCGCCCGGGATCGACGTGGCCATCGACAAGCGCCTGCCGATGGGTGGCGGGCTCGGTGGCGGCTCCTCGGACGCGGCCACCGCCCTGATGGCCGCCAACGCCTTGTGGGAGGCCGGTTTTTCGCGCGAAGAACTGATGGCGCTGGCCCTGCCGCTGGGCGCCGACATTCCGTTTTTTATCTTCGGCCAGACTGCGTTTGCCGAAGGCGTGGGCGAGGCTTTGCAGCCGGTGGACGCCCCCGATTGCTGGTATCTGGTCATCGAACCAGGGGTCGCGGTACCCACTGCAGCAATATTTTGCTCAGAAAATTTGACAAGGGACACGGAACCCGTCAGAATAGCGGACTTTTCCAGGCACACCATGAATCGAACAGATTCAACTGGGTTCGGAAGAAATGATTTGCAAGCAGTGGCAGTGAGTTTGTTCCCGCCGGTAGCACAGGCGATCGACTGGCTCTCGGCTCACGGTGATGCCAGGATGACTGGCTCAGGAGCGTGTGTATTTTGCGCGTTTTCCAGCGAAGCGGAAGTCGGCGCGGTACTTCAACAAGTGCCCGGCATCTGGAAAGCATGGAAAGCTAAAGCGCTGATGCATCATCCTTTCAACACGGTGTTGCAAGTTAGTGCGGTTATAGAATAGAATTTGGCCTGGCGTTGTGTTTGACGATAAAATGTCAAGTGTGACGACAAGCAGTAAGTTGCGTAGGGGAATCGCCAAGCTGGTTAAGGCACTGGATTTTGATTCCAGCATACCAAGGTTCGAATCCTTGTTCCCCTGCCATTCGTTTTGCCTGGTCTGTCGATGCGAAGTCAGCGTCCAGCAGGCGGACTCGGTGGCCTCGCTCTCGCGAGTCACTTGTTAGCTTAGCGTCAGCCGGCCGGTTCTGTCCGGCGACATTCAAAGAAATCAACGCTTACCTCTTGGGACTCCCATGGCTTACGAAAACCTGATGGTTTTTACCGGCAACGCTAACCCTGCGCTGGCAGAAGGGGTCGCAAAGAATCTGGGCATCCCTCTCGGCAAAGCAGTCGTCTCCAAGTTCTCGGATGGCGAAGTGATGGTCGAAATTAACGAGAATGTCCGCGGTAAAGACGTTTTTGTCCTGCAATCGACCTGCGCACCGACCAACGACAGCCTGATGGAAATCATCCTGATGGTCGACGCCCTGAAGCGCGCGTCCGCTGGCCGCATCACCGCCGCCATCCCGTATTTTGGTTATGCCCGCCAGGACCGCCGTCCGCGTTCGGCGCGCGTGGCCATCTCGGCCAAGGTGGTGGCCAATATGCTGGAAAAAGCCGGCGTCGAGCGCGTCCTGATCATGGATCTGCACGCAGACCAGATCCAGGGCTTCTTCGATATCCCGGTTGACAATATTTACGCGTCCCCGATCTTGCTGGGCGACCTGCAAAAACGCAATTACGACGATCTGCTGGTGGTGTCCCCGGACGTCGGCGGCGTGGTGCGCGCACGTGCCCTGGCAAAACGCCTCGGCTGCGACCTGGCCATCATCGACAAGCGCCGCCCGAAGGCGAACGTGTCGGAAGTGATGAACATCATCGGTGAAGTCGAAGGCCGTAACTGCGTCATCATGGATGACATGGTCGACACCGCCGGCACCCTGACCAAGGCTGCCGAAGTGCTGAAAGAGCGCGGCGCCAAGAAAGTGGTGGCGTATTGCACCCACCCGGTACTGTCGGGTCCTGCGATCGACCGCATTTCGGCCTCGCCGCTGGACGAACTGGTTGTCACCGACACGATTCCCCTGTCGGCCGCCGGCCTGGCTTGCGACAAGATCCGCCAGCTGACCTGCGCACCGCTGCTCGCTGAAACGTTCAAGCGCATCAGCAAGGGCGATTCCGTGATGTCGCTGTTTATCGACTAAGCCAGTCCATAGAAATACCCGATTCGCAGGGTGGCAAGGCGGGGGCTCAGCTCCCGCCTTGCCACCCTGAAATTTATTTCAGTACCAATTTTTCCGGACACGCTAGCGTGGCCGTTTTCGAGTGCCCCTGGTCGCGGGGGTGCTCACACCGCAGGGCGATCAAGCCCCGCACATTTTGGAGTTTCACATGAAAGTTATCGCATTCAATCGCAATCTGCAGGGGTCCGGAGCGAGCCGCCGCCTGCGTATCGCTGGTCAAACCCCAGGTATCATCTACGGTGGCGCCGAAGCCCCTGTCATGATCCAACTGGACGGCAACGCTCTGTACCACGCACTGAAAAAAGAAGCGTTCCACGGTTCGATCCTGGAAATGGAAATCGACGGCAAGACCCAGCCAGTGCTGCTGCGCGACTTCCAGATGCACGCATTTAAGCAATTGGTCCTGCACGCTGACTTCCAGCGCGTCGATGCCAACAGCAAGCTGCACAAGAAAATCGCCCTGCACTTCGTGAACGCCGACGTATCGCCAGCAGTCAAACTGCACGGCGCCATCATCTCGCACGTGCTGCAAGAGTTGGAAGTGTCGTGCCTGGCAACCGATCTGCCGGAATTCATCACCGTTGACCTGACCAACATCGACGTTGGCCATTCGATCCACGTTGCTGACCTGGCCTTGCCAAAAGGCGTGGTCGCGATCACCCACGGCAAGAACCCAACCGTTGCTACCGCTGCCGTGCCAGCTGGCCACGTTGCCGCTGACGCTGCTGCTACCGCTGAAGCGGCGCCTGCCGCTCCAGCTGCCAAAGGCAAAAAGAAGTAATCATTCGCGCGCCGCGCGAGCGGCGTGTTGGAGAAAAACCCGCTTGGCCTTGCGCCCAGCGGGTTTTTTATCGTCTGTTATCCTTGCACTCCATTTTGATAATTTAGAACACCATGCCCATTCGCCTGATCGTCGGCCTCGGCAACCCCGGCCCCGAGTACGAACAGACCCGCCACAATGCCGGTTTCTGGCTGGTCGAGCAGCTCGCCAACAGCCTGCCCGGCTGCCGCTTGCAGCGCGAGACGCGCTTTAACGCCTTCGTGGCGAAGACCGCGGTGGCCGGCCACGAAGTATTTTTGCTCGAACCGCAAACCTATATGAACCGCTCCGGGCAATCGGTGGGCGGCCTGGCGCGCTTTTACAAGATCAATCCCGATGAAGTGCTGGTCGTGCACGACGAACTCGACCTGGCGCCCGGCGCGGTCAAGATGAAGAAGGGCGGTTCCAGCGGCGGGCACAACGGCCTGAAAGACATCACCGCAGCGCTCGGCACCCAGGATTATTGGCGCTTGCGGCTCGGCATCGGCCATCCGCGCACGCTCGGCTCGCAGCAGCCGGTGGCGGACTTCGTGCTGCACCGGCCGCGCAAGGAAGAACAGATCCTGATCGAGGAAGCCATCGACAAGAGCTTGCGCATCCTGCCGCTGGCGGTGGAAGGCAAGTTCGATATCGCGACGATGCAGCTGCATACCGCCTGAAGCCGTGTTTTAGCCGGCCTTGACGATGATCTGGCTCTTGAGGTCGCGCATCATGCGTTCGAGCAGCGGACGCATGCGCACGTAGTCGGCCGGCGTGCAAATCATGCCGGCATGGCGGAAGCGCACGCTGCGCCGCACCAGCACCGTATTGGCGCGGCGCGCGTAACTGGCCTGGTAGGACAGGCCGGCGCCGCCCAGCGCCAGCGCTTTGGGCAGCGCCATGATGCGGATGCCGGGCGCGAACGCGATCGCCGTCTCGTCGGCGGCATCGATCCCCGGACACATGAAGTCTTGGGTGCGGGTTTTTTCCTGCGCCATGCTGGCGATGGACTCGCTCACTCCACCCCAGAAATTGAAGCTGGTCGCCACCCCGGTCGGCCCCGGCAAGTCGGCGAAATTGTCGCTCACGCCGGCAAAGCCCATGCGGTACTCGTCGCCCGCGCCGTCGAGCAGGCCGGCATCGAACTTGCCATCGCCGTGCTGGCCCAGGGCTTGCAGCGTGCGCTCGACGAACAGGTCGCGCTCGGCGGGGGCCGTGTCGCGCACCGCCTGGCGGTACGGCTCGGCAATGGCGCCGCCGGCCGTGCGCACCACCTTGAAACTGCCACGGCCATTCCTGAACACCTCGAAGCGCGCCAGCGTCCGGTTCATCTCCGCCTGCATGGATGGCGTCTGCGCCAGCTTGCCTGTCTTGGCCAGCAACACCGGCTTTCCGAGCGCGGCCGGCGGCAGATAGCCGGCGGCGACCGCATCCGAGGTCGAATCGAGGTACAGGTCGAGCGCGGGAATGTAGGTGATCACGTGGTTGAAGATGCCCAGGGTGGGCGCGTCCGGCAGGCGGTAGGCATTGCCGCTGTTGATCAGGGCCGCGCTGCTGTCGATGCCGGCCGCCGCCAGCAGCGCTTCGAGCAGGATCGCGTGGTCCTTGCAGTCGCCGTAGCGGTTGCCCAGCACCGTGGCGGCCGCATGCGGCACCACGCCGCCGGCGCCGGTGTACACGGCCACGTAGCGGATGTTGCGGCGCACCCATTCGGACAGGGCCAGCGCTTGCGCGCGCGGGGTGTCCAGGCCGGCCGTCACTTCCCGCGCCAGCGCGCCGATCGCCGGGCTGGCTGCCGCCTGCACCTGCGCGCGCGCGTGATAAGCGCGTGCAAAAGCGGCGTAGTTGGGGAAGGTGGATACCGCCAGCCGCTTGCCGTAATCGAGATAGCTGACCGATTCCGACTCGATGCGCCGGTTCGGCCCGTTGACGTATTGCCACTGGTAGACCTGGCGCCCGGGCGCGCTGCTTGCCGGCACCGGCACGAAGCCTGTCGCGTCGGCATACAGCAGCATCGAGGCCGGCATGTCGTAAATCAGGTGAAACTGCTTGCTGGAGTAAAACTGGGACGAGGACAAGTCCTCGAAATGCCCGGGAAACAAGGCGGTCTTGCGCCTGAGGACGTAGTGCACCGCCACCTTGTCGCCCACCGCGACGTCGGAAAACACGACGATTTTCAGGCGCGTATCCTGGAACATCGGGGCGTCGCCCGAGGCCGGCTCCTGCTGGTCCTTGACCTGCTCCGGCGGCACCGGAATGCGGCGGCCGTCCGCTTTGACGGTGTAAGCCTCGACTTCGCTGATCTCGTCGAGGCTGGTGTTGTAGCTGATGTAGTACTGGCTGTGCGCCTGCAGCGCGCGCTGCAGGACGATGGTCTTGACGTTGTCGACCGTGAGGCGGTAGCTGCCGTCGGTATCGACCACGAAGTGCTGGATGTATTTGTCGACCACCATCGAGGGATCGGTGCCGGTATCGGCAGTGGTGGTGGCGCTGGCGTTGACAATAAGGAGGAGGGCGCTCAATACTGCGGCGAGGCAAGTGGGCATGAAAGGCTCCGGATGAGGCATCAGCGGCCCATGTTACGCAGGCTCATGCTTCCGGATTTGACTTGCCGCAATCGTGCCCCGGTGGCTACCCCGGTGGCTACCCCGGTGGCTGTCCACCTTGCAAAACATGAACACCAGGGAGTCGCATCATGCCGCCAATACCGCAATTTACTGCCGAACTGACATTTCATTTCGCCGGGCATGGTCCTGAACGCCGCCACAGCTTCGGGTTCGATGAAGGCTCGGGCTTGCACCGGCGCTTACCGATGCGAATGGATGGCGTGGACGGCCTCAACACGGTCGGAATGTGGGTCGACAAGGCGAACACATTTCGGGCCTGCGATACCGTCCTCGTCCGGTGCGTCGTCATTGCGCCTGATCTGTTCCACGACGTCGTGCAGCCGGGCGTGCAGTTCGAATTGTGGGACGGCGGCTACTTCGCCCGCGGTGTGGTTATCGAGCGGCATGAGGCGGGATGGCCACGTGCGGCTTGAAAATAGATAGTCGGGTCATGACAAGCTGTTAAGTTCTGGAACGAATTTTCACAGTAAGGTAGTTTGTAATGCATCGCGATATCGCGTGACCAGTTCCTTGGATAGGACTTGCTGCGAGCGTGCTCTTGTCGCCATAATTGCGCCATGCACGCACTTTCCTTCCACGCCGGCCCGCACGCGCTGGCCCATATCCGCCAGCATGGCCTGCGCGCGCGCGACATCGCCGTCGTTCCCGCCGCCGCCGGCGGCCCCAAGGGCCTGATCTTCCAGTCGCTCGACCAATGGCTGTTTGGCGACTGGTTCCCGCAATCCCCGCGCGAACGCGCGCTGATCGGCGCATCGATCGGCGCCTGGCGCATGGCCGCCGCTTGCCAGGCCGATCCGGTCGCCGCGCTGGCCCGTTTGGGCGAGCTGTATTGCGGCCAGCGCTACACCGCCAAGCCATCGCCGCAGGAAATCAACGCTGTCTGCCGCACGCTCCTGCACGAACTGGTCGGCGGCCACGAGGCGCAAGTGATCGCTCACCCTCACCACCGCCTGCATGTGATCGCGGCGCGAGGGCGGCGCGCGCTGGCCGAGCCAGCCCACCGGCGCGCCGAAGCGACTGGCTTTGCCGCCGCCGCGCTGCTCAACCTGGCCTCGCGCGCCAGCCTGGGCCGGGTGGCCGAACGGGTCGTCGTCAGCGATGCGCGCGGCGCGCCAAGCTGGATGCCAGCCGGCTTCGACAGCTTCACCACCCATTTCGCCACCCTCGACAGCGCCAATCTGGCCGACGCCCTGCTGGCCTCGGGCACCCTGCCCATGCTGATGCCGCCGGTGCGCACGATTGCCGGCGCCCCGCCCGGCGCCTACTGGGATGGCGGCCTGATCGACTATCACCTGGCGCTGCCCTACTCGAACCTGGCGCCGGGCGAAATCGTGCTGTACCCGCACTTTAGCGAGCACATCGTGCCCGGCTGGCTGGACAAGGCGATGCCGTGGCGGCGCATGGCGCGCGGCGCCCAGCGCGGCTGGCTCGACAACGTGCTGCTGGTCGCCCCGACCGCGCATTTCCTCAGCACCCTGCCACGCGGCAAACTGCCCGACCGCAAGGATTTCACCTTTTACGGGCTCGACCACGACGCGCGCATCCGCCACTGGCAGCAGGCGATCGGGCAGGGACAGCGCCTGCGCGACGAGTTCGCCGCGTTTGTCGCTCAACCCGACCTGTCGCGCATCCAGGCTTTCTGAAAGGCAGCATGATCAAGGGCATCTTGTGGGATAACGATGGCGTGCTGGTCGATACCGAGCATCTGTTTTACGCGGTCAACCGCGAGCTCTTCCTCGAACATCAGATTGCGCTGAGCGAAGCGGATTTTTTTGCCTGCTTCCTTGCCGATAACATTGGCGCCTGGCACCTGATGGCGGCCTGCGGCGCGACCGCGGACCAGATCGGCGAGCGCCGCGATGAACGCAAGCGCCGCTACAGCGCGCGCCTGTGCAGCGAAAACGGCCTGGCCATGCCGCACATCGACTCCGTGCTCAGCCGCAGTGCCGCGCGCGTACCGATGGGCGTGGTCACCAGCTCCCGGCGCGCCGATTTCGACATCATCCACGCCGGCCTGGACCTGATGCGCCATTTCCGCTTTGCATTAACCGCCGACGATTACCGGCACAGCAAACCCTCGCCCGAGCCGTACTTGGCAGGTCTCGACAAGCTCGGCGTGGCCGCTGCCGACTGCGTGGCGGTCGAAGACTCGCCGCGCGGCCTGCAGGCAGCGCGTGCTGCCGGCATCGCATGCATCGTCCTGCGCCACCGCCTCATGCGCGGTTACCCGTTCGACGGCGCTTACCGGGTGGTCGACACGGTCGCCCAGCTGGACGCCGAGATTGCCGCCCTGTTGCCATCCTGACAGGCTCGCGCCCGGGCGTGGCTCCGCCACACCCGGTTTTTGCGGCCCCCGGCCCCGTCCAAGGTTACAATATGGGGTTTCGGGGCTTGCCTGTTTGAGCGCCCCTCGTCCATCGAACCAGAAAGTCTTCCCATGAGTCTCCAATGCGGCATCGTCGGCCTGCCTAACGTCGGCAAGTCCACCCTCTTCAACGCGCTGACCAAGGCCGGCATTCCGGCCGAAAACTATCCGTTCTGCACGATCGAGCCGAACGTCGGCGTGGTCGAAGTGCCGGACCCGCGCATGGATGCGCTGGCCGCCATCGTCAAGCCGGAACGCATGGTCAATGCCATCGTCGAATTCGTCGACATCGCCGGCCTGGTCGCCGGCGCGTCGAAGGGCGAGGGCCTGGGCAACCAGTTCCTGTCGCACATCCGCGAAACCGATGCCATCGTCAACGTGGTGCGCTGCTTCGAGGACGACAATGTGATCCACGTGGCCGGCAAGATCAGCCCGCTGGACGACATCGAAGTCATCCAGACCGAGCTGGCGCTGGCCGACATGGGCACCGTCGAAAAAGCCATCCACCGCGAGAGCAAGAAAGCCCGTTCCGGCGACAAGGATGCCGCCAAGCTGGTCGCGCTGATGGAACGCATGATGCCGTTCCTGAACGATGCCAAGCCGGTGCGCGCGATGGGCCTGGATGCCGAGGAAATGCTGCTGATCAAGCCACTGTGCCTGATCACCGCCAAGCCGGCCATGTACGTGGCCAATGTGTCCGACACGGGCTTCACCAACAACCCGCTGCTGGACCAGTTGACCGCCTACGCCAAGGCGCAGAATGCGCCGATCGTGGCCATCTGCGCCGCCATCGAGTCCGAAATCGCCGACCTCGACGATGCCGACAAGGGTGCTTTCCTGGCCGACATGGGTATGCAAGAGCCAGGCCTCGACCGCCTGATCCGCGCCGCCTACAAGCTGCTCGGCCTGCAGACCTACTTCACCGCCGGCGTGAAGGAAGTGCGCGCCTGGACCATCCACGTGGGCGATACCGCGCCGCAAGCGGCCGGCGTGATTCACACCGACTTCGAGCGCGGCTTCATCCGCGCGCAAACCATTGCCTACGATGATTTTGTCGCCTACAAGGGTGAAGCCGGCGCCAAGGAAGTGGGCAAGATGCGCGCCGAAGGCAAGGAATACGTGGTCAAGGATGGCGATGTGCTGAACTTCCTGTTCAACGTCTAAGTCGCTGCGGAAACGGCGCCGGACAGCGGCGCCGCCAAAGAACAAGAAACCCCGTGCATCTTCGTGATGGCGGGGTTTTTTGCTATTACCTTGGCGTGTCGCCGTGCATGCCTGGCCCGAAGCAACATCCAGATAGCCAGCAGAAAGAGCCTGACGAAACACGACGATGGTTCACCGGCCGGCGGCTCGTCGGGATCGATGTTCGGCCGGCGCCAGCACGACGATGAGGCGGGTCATCTGCGACCGGCACCACCCGATTCACGAACTCAAACCGCCGGGTCCAATGCCAATGCAGCGCGACTGGCGCGCATCGGAAGCCTGCGCTCACGACAAAATAACACCTGGAAATATTGAAATATTGGAACTTATTTTCTCGTCCATGACATAATGCTTACCAGCATTTAATGCATTTCCAGCTTCAGCCGTATTCCGCAATTTCCCTATAGTAACATTACATGAGCTTCCAAAGGCAGCGAAATAATGATGGGTGGCCGCTACACATTACGCTGCGATTGTCGCTCCATCCCTCTGATGGCGCCGGCCAGTGGCGAGCGGCGAACCGACGCGCAGATCCTACCCCCCACGTGAATTTTCTCCCCCCGACTCCACCATCGATAGAACACAGCTATGAGCCAATACAATCTCAACGAAGCGAGTTTCGATCTGCACCCGAGCCTGAAAGACCGCACGGTCAACCAATTCATCATCAACGACGACGGTCCGAGCGACTTCTCCTTTGTCATCTCGCGCGCCGAAGACTTCACCGAAACCACGGTCGACGCCTTCGCCCTGCGCCTTGCAAGCGAGCTGCGCAAAGCGTTGCCGAAATTCGAACTGCTCGGCAAGCGCGACCTGACCGTGGACGGCTCGGCAGCGGTGGAATTGCACTACACCTGGCGCAATGGCGATAGCGAGCTGCACCAGCGCCAAGTGGCCGTCTTTGTCCAGGCCGCGAGCGCGGTCAGCAGCAAGGCCTTGCTGCTGACCGGCACCAGTCACGGTGCCTTCAAGGACGAGTGGAATACGGCGTTCGAGACCATGCTCGGCAGCATGCACCTGCACGCGCCGGTGCCGGCCGCGGACCACGCTGCCCAGGAGTCCTGATTGAGCGCGGCGGCCGGACGGGTCGACGATCCCATCGCGCATAGCCATGCGATGGGCGGTTTGATCGCCGGCCTGGTGATCGGCGCGCTGGTCGGCGCCGCCATCATCGCCACCGGCGGCCTGGCGCTGGTGGCGGTAGCCGGGGCGGTGGCGGTCACGGCCGGTGCCGCCGGCGTGGGGGAAGTGGTCGGTTCGATGAATGTGACGGACAAGATCTTTGGCGCCAACCTGACCGGGGTGGTCAAGACCGGCTCGGCGAACGTCTTTGCGAATGGCAAGGAGGCCGCGCGAGCCCACCTCTCCACGGCCCTGTGCGCCACCCATGGACCGACGCCCCAGCTGGTCGTGCAAGGCTCGTCCACGGTATTCGTCAACAGCCTGCCCTTTGCCCGCGTCGGCGACATGATCAGTTGCAGCGCGAAGATCCATGCCGGCTCGCCCAACGTCTTCGTCGGCGGCGCGACCATCACCACGGATATCGACCTGATCACGCCGGAAGTGCCGGGCTGGGTGCACACGACCCTGCTGGTGGCGGGATTGGTCAGCGCCACGATCCTGGCCGGCCCCCTGGTCGCCCTCGGCGGACTGGCGCTCGGCATGGTGGGCGGCAAGGGCGGTGCATACATCGGCGGATTGATGTTCGGCGAAGGGTCGGACGGCCAGAAAGCCATGATGCTGGCCGGCAGCATGCTCGGCGGCGCGGCCGGTGCCAAGGGCGGCGCATGGCTCGGCAACAAGTACATTCCCACTCCCGCGACGCCGGCCATGGCGTTCGTCAAGGGTGGCGTACCCGGCGTCGTTAAATTCAACCCCGCCAACGAGCGTCCCAACGGGACCAAATGCAAGTGCGGCGATCCGATCGACGTCATCACGGGCGACGTCATCATGGAACAAACCGACTTCGCCTTGCCGGGCGTGCTGCCGATCGTACTGCGGCGCGTGCACACCTCGGGCAATCCGGTCGGGACGGTGTTCGGCAAGGCCTGGGCCAGCACTTGGGGGCAATGGATCGAAGTAAGTAATGACGCGGAACTGGTGTTCCATGCCGAGGATGGCGCCTCGATGCGCTTTGCCATGCCAGACATGGGCGCAAGCGTCACGCACCCTGTCTACCAGGGTTTCCGCGTGACCCGGCTCGACGGCCACTTCCTGGTTGAGCAACGGCATCAACCTACCTTGCGTTTCGAGCCAAGCGATGCAAGGCACTGGCGTCTGGCCGCCATCACGGACCGCAACGCCAACCGGATTGCGCTGGTCTACACCGGCGCTGTCCTGACCGAAGTGCGCCACAGCGGCGGCACGCGGCTCAAGGTCGAGGCGAGCGAACATGCGATCACCCGCATCAGTCTGCTGCACCCCGAGGGCGGCCAGACCACGCTGACCAGCTACACCTACCATGCCAATGGCGACCTGTCGGGCATCATCAACAGCAGTGGCTTGCCGCTCACCTATGCCTATGACAGCGCCCACCGCCTGATCCGCTGGCAAGACCGCAACGGCGTATGGATCGGCTACCGCTACGACGCCCGGGGCCGCTGCGAGCAGACCAGTGGCGGTGCCGGCGGCCACATGACCGGCCGCTTCGTCTACGACGACGCGCGCAAGATCAACACCTACACCAATTCATTGGGCCACGCCACCGCCTACCACTACAACGATGCTTGGCAGGTCATCAAGGAAGTCGATCCGTGCGGCGGTGTCAGCGAGTTCGACTATGATGCGCAGCAGAACTTGCTTGCCACCATTACCCCAGGCGGCGCAGTGCTGCGCTGGGCCTACGATGCCCGTGGCAACATGGTTGGCCACATCGATGCATCGAACCAGGAAACCGTCATTGCCTATAACTGGCGCGACTTTCCGGTGGCTGTTACTGCGCCGGATGGAAACCGGGTTGAACGCACCTATGACGAGCGTGGCAGCCTGATTCAAGTCGGCCAGGGCGGCGCCTGGACGCGCTTCGAACATGACGCAAATGGCAATGTAGCGCGTGTCATCAATCCGGCCGGCGCGGTCGCCACCTTCGAGCATGATGCGCGCGGCCTGCTGATCAGTGCCACCGACTGGCAGGGCAATCCGACCAGGCTTGCGCGTGACGACTTCGGCCGTGTCAGCGCGCGCACCGACGCGCAACAGCATATCAGCCACTACGTCTACAACGTCGAGGGCCAGCCGCTGGAGATTACTCTGCAGGATGGCAGCCGCCACCTCGCCCGGTACGATGCCGAAGGCAACTGCATCGCCCGCACCGATGCGCTGGGCCGGGTGACCCAGCACGCCTATTGCGCTTTCGACCGTCTGGCACAGACCACCGAAGCGGACGGCGCCATTACGCGCTACGAATACGATACCGAAATGCGCCTGAGCGCAGTCATCAATCCCCTCGGTGAACGCTGGCGCTATCTCAGGAACGCCAATGGGCAAGTCATCGCGGAAACCGATTTCAGCGATCGCACGATCGAATACGGCGTCAATCCCGACGGTCTGATGATCGAGAAACGCACGGCTGCGGGCCAGCGCACACGTTATTTGCGCAACCACGCAGGTCAATTGCTTGAACAGATCAACAGCGAGGGTAGTACCCGCTATGCCTACGATGCGCTGGGCCGGCTGGCGCGCGCCGCCAATGCCGACAGCGATATTGTTTTCGAGCGCGATGCGCTGGGCCGCCTGGTCAAGGAAACACAGAATGGCCGCAGCATTGCCAGCGGCTACGACCTGATGGGCCGTCGCACCGAGCGCTTGAGTTCAAGCGGACACAGTAGCGTATGGGAATTCGACGCCAACAGCCTGCCACTTGAACTGACGCTGCCCGATGCGCAGACCTTCAGCTTTCTGCATGACAACTGTGGCCGCGAGACCGGACGCAAGTTGCCAGGCGGGGTACGGATCGAGCAGGAATACGATCCGCTGAACCGCCTGACCCGGCAATGGGCCGGCATCGCGCCAGAGTCTGGCCGGCAGGCCCGCACGCTCCAGGAGCGTGCCGTCAACTATGACGGCAACGGCAATCCGAGCAAGCTGGGTGCGCGCAACGCCGGCGTCGTTGATATCGGCTACAACAGCGTTGGCCGGGTCACGCAAGCCCGACGCACCGACAGCGAAGAGCAATACGCCTACGATCTAGCAGGCAATCTGATCGCTGCGATCAAGCAAACAGCGCTGTTTGGCACTGACGACAGTAATGCCGACGCACGCGGTCAACGCATCCACCAGGGCGGCAGGCTGATCCAGGCTGGCAAAGTCATGTATGAATATGATATTGAGGGACGCGTCATCAAGCGCAGCGAGGGCAAGCGCTGGGGACGGCAGCAGAGCTGGCACTATGTGTGGAACAGCGAAAGTCGCCTCAAGCGTGTCATTACGCCCGATGGCGATGCCTGGGAATATACCTATGATGCACTGGGCCGCAGGCTGAGCAAAAAACAGGTTCCGGGCAATGCCGGCTCGCTGTTTACCGAAATCGCCTACCTGTGGGATGGCCACACGGTCGCGGAAGAGCGGCGCTTCAGCAAAAAACCGGACGGCAAGGGTGGCTCCGACATCATCGAGGAAAGCTGCGCTTCCTGGGACTACGAGCCAGACAGTTTCCGGCCGCTCGCAAAGACCGAAACGATACGGCGCAAGGGCAAGGAAACAAGCAAAACCTACGCTGTCGTGCTGGATCACATCGGTACGCCGAAGGAGTTGATCGATGCCGACGGTGACATTGCGTGGCAGGCGAAAACGAATGTATGGGGCGAGATCGAGGAAACGACCGTCAGCAAGACCGATTGTCCGATTCGTTTCCAAGGCCAGTACTACGATACCGAGTCGAAACTGGCGTACAACTGGCATCGCTATTATGATGCAAGCACGGCACGGTATCTGACGCCGGATCCGCTGGGCTTGGCGGGCGGCCCCAATCCGTATGCCTATGTGGACAATCCGCTCAGTTCGGTGGACCCGCTCGGGTTGGAGGCGTGCGATGGGCAAACTTCGGCGATTGATATCGCCAACTTGAAGGCACGGGACATACCGAGCTTTAAGAGTGGGGATTTTAATAAGTGGTTTGATGCAAGATCCAGCCAGGAACTGGCATTGATATATGAAAATCCAGGATTGCGTGCAAAGGTTGAAACCGGATTGCGTGGTGCCGGAGGTCAACACGAGATGCTGATGGTTGCAGAGGCACCTAAATGGCGGCAATGGGGTGTGAAAGCCAAGGAGGTTCAGGAAGATTTCGCCATTCCAATTGCCGAATTGAATGAGGGCGGATTGGCAAATGGCTGGACCCACGTCGTTGGCAAGAAAGGAGTTCCCGCACCGAATTCCAAGACCGTCCACAACCAGCTTCAGAGCATCATCCAGAAATCAAATACCCTGCCTGAATTCAAGGCTAACATCAGACCGTGGGCTGAGACTTGGATTACCGGTGGATATGATGGATTACCGCCGGGTTTTCACAACTAATTAGGGAGGAAATATGGCTCGACACGATTATTCCGATGAAGACGAGTTTTATGAACAGAATTTTGAAAAAAAAGGCGTGCTTTCGGCATGGGTCGGTTTGACCCCTCAGACTGAAGAAGATGAGGACATCGACATACTGCAGGACCTGTGCGGCGTGGGTTATTACAGGCTCAGCGACCAGGAAAGCATGTCTTTCGACAATGAAGTGGTTGAGCTATCACGCCTCCTGGCCCCTCTGTCTTATTCAAAAACGTATAGTGACAATGTGATGGCAGCGGCGAAAAAAATAGGAATAGAAAAAGCACGAGAGGTTGTTATTCAATACGACTTCGCGTATGACCCGGCAGTCGTCACCCGCGCGATAGCAGATGATCCCGTTTTCATCGGCGTTTTTGCTTACTCCGATCAATAGATCGGGGCATGATTCTTCCTGCCGCAGCCGTGCTGCAGTGATGGTATCAGCGCCATCCGGCCTGTTTCGATGAAAAAAAGCCCCGCGCATCTTGGTGATGACGGGGCATTTTTCATGCCGGCACGGATGTACGCGCGCTAGCTGACGATGAGGTCGTCATGGAAGGTGAGCAAGCTGGCGTAGCCCATCTCGTACGCATTTCCGCTGGACAGTATGTGGCGGAAGGCGCGCCATTGCGCCGCACAGAACCTTACCCGCCTTTGTGTCGCGGCGCATGGCCCGATGCTGTGACCCGCGTCATGGGCGGCTGAAAGTAACAACCTACAATCAATAATCGATTGGCAACAGCAACCCCGGCCCGGCACCACGGCGCCGGCGGCAGGCAGCATGGCTTGACTGCGAACGGAACGACAGCGAATGGTGATTGCGGACTCCCCCCTCGACAAGGATGCGGCCGGCTCGGTGGCGCAGTCGGACGTGGCATACAGCCAGCTGGTCGCGCGCATCAGGCTGGTGCTGACCGTGTCGGCGGTCCTGGTCGCCGTCCTCGACCACCCCGGACCGGAGCGCGCCAACGTCGCCGCGCTGCTGGTCCTGTCGGTCTACGCGGTGCTGTGCGCGGCGGTCTACCTGGTCCCGCGCTGCCAGTCGCGCTGGACCCGTGGCAAGCTGCGCCACCGGCTCGACGTGGCCGTATCGGCGGCGGTGCTGGCCGCGGTCGGCCCGGCCGATATCTTCCCGCTGGTATTCCTGTTTTTCGCCATCGTGGTCGCCTCGCTGCGCTATGGCCTGGCCGAAGGCGTGCGCGTGACCATCGCCACCGTCTTGCTGTACTGCGTGGCCGCGCTCACCGCACTGCCCGCGGTGACGCCGGCGCGCCTGCTGCTGCATGCGGCCGTGCTGCTCGCCTTCGGCCGCGTCATCGCCCAACTGGGCGAAATGCACATCCTGGCGGCGCGCCGCCAGGCCTTGCTGCGCGAGATGAACCAGGTGGCCAATCCGCGCTTCGGCATCGACCGCAGCATGACCGCCGCGCTGGAACGGGTGCGCGCCTTCTTCATGGCCGACAGTTGCCTGATGCTGCTCGACGAGCGCGACAGCGGCGGCCACGCGCTGCGCACGGTGCGCGCACGCGGCCCGGCGGTGGCCCCGGCCGACCCGATCGACCCGGCCCTGGCGCGCGCCATGCTGCCCGGGCCGCCTGGGCAGGTGCTGCTGTACACGCGTCCCTGGTGCCGCTGGAGCGCTCTCGGCGGCTGCGCGCTTGGCCATGGCGGCGAGCTTCCCGCCTGGACCCGGCACGACCCGGTCCGCCTGCGCCAACTCGCCGACCTGCTGGGCGCCACCGCGTTCATCAGCGCCCCCGTCAGCTTTGGGCGCGGCAAGGGCCGCATCTACGTGGCCGCGCGCACGCGCCACCTGGGCCGCGGCGACGCCCTGTTCCTGGCGCGCATCGCCGAACAAGGCTTGCGCGCCATCGACCGCATCGACCTGCTCGACCGCATCGCTTCCGACGCCGCCGGCCTGGAGCGCAAGAAGATCGCGCTCGACCTGCACGACACGGCCATCCAGTCCTACATCGGCTTGCAGCTGGGCCTGGTCGCCCTGTGCCGCAAGGCCGCGCCCAGCAATCCGCTCGCGGCCGACCTCGACAAGCTGGTGACGATGGCGGCCGACGTCATCGCGCAACTGCGCGACGAGGCCAGCCGGGCCTGCGGCGCCGCGCCCGCCGGCGACGCCATGTTCGACGCCGCGCTGCGGCGCCAGGCGGCCCAGGCGCTGGCCACCTACGGCGTCGAGATCCGCATCGATGCCGGCGCCAGCGTCGCGCTGGGCGACCGGCTCGGTGCCGAAGTGCTGCAGATCGTACGCGAAGGCATCAGCAACGTGTGCCGCCACACCGACGCTACAAAGGCCACCGTGGCGCTGCGCTGCAGCGGCGCCATGCTGCACATCGACATCATCAACCCGCACGGCGCCAGCGCGCCGCCGGACTTCCAGCCGCGTTCGCTCAGCGAGCGCGCCAGCGCCTTGGGCGGCGCCGCTTCCGTGCGCCAGGATGGCGCCAACGGCACCATCGTCACCGTGGAGATTCCATTATGAAAAGTGAAGCACAAGACCTGTCCGGCCCGGTCAAGGTCATGCTGGTCGACGACCACCAGACCATGCTGTGGGGCTTGCAAACCCTGATCGACGCCGAACGCCCGCGCATGGCCGTGGTGGGCACGGCGCGCAGTTGCGCCGAGGCGCTGGCCGGCGCCGCGCAACTGCTGCCCGACGTGATCCTGCTCGACCTCGACCTGGCTGGCGTTTCCACGGTCGAGTTCCTGCCGGAACTGCTGGCCAATGGCGTTTCGCGCGCGCTGGTGCTCACCGCCGCCCATGATCCCGAACTGCTCGACCTGGCCGTGCGGCGCGGCGCACGCGGCATCCTGCACAAGGAAGTGACGGCCGAACAAGTGATCAAGGCGATCGCCAAGATCCACGGCGGCGAACTCTGGTTCGACGCCGGCACCATGGAGCGCGTGTTCGGCCAGATGCTGGGCTGGCGCCGCGCGCTGCGGCCCGACCCGCCGGCCGAAAAGCATGCCGCCCTGACCGCGCGCGAACGCGCCATCGTCAGCGCCGCCGTCGAGCACAGCGGCAGCGCCAACCACGAGGTGGCGCGGCGCCTGTTCATTTCCGAGCACACCTTGCGCAACCATCTCAGTTCGATCTACCGCAAGCTCGACGTCTCCAACCGGCTCGGCATGTACGTGTACGCGATCCGCCACGGCCTGGTCCCGCCCCAGCCCCAGCCCCAGCCCCAGCCCCAGCCCCAGCCCCAGTCCGAGCAGGACGCGCCGCGCCACGAACGCCTCAATGGGCACTGAGCACCGGCATGATGGTGCGTACGATGACGATCATGGCCGGTCCCAGCACCACCATGATGATCGACGGGAAGATGAACAGGGCCAGCGGAATCAGCATCTTGGTCGGCACCTTGGCCGCGTGTTCCTCGGCGCGCACCTGGCGCTTGTGGCGCAAGTCTTCCGAAAACACCCGCAGCGAGTCGCCGATGCTGGTGCCGAATTTGTCCGACTGCGCCAGCATGGTGGCGAAGATGCCGACTTCCTCGATGCCGGTGCGTAGCGCCAGGTTGCGCAGCGACTGGGTGCGGCTGGCCCCGGCCCGCATCTCCAGGTTGGTCAGGTGCAGTTCCTCGGCCAGGGCGCGGCTGCTCATGCCCATTTCCTCGGCCACCCGGTTCAAGGCCGCATCCAGCCCCAGTCCCGCTTCCACGCACACCAGCATCAGGTCGGCGGCGTCTGGAAAGTGCTCGAAAATCTCGCGCTTGCGTTCGCGCAGGCGCAGCCACAGCGCCAGGTTCGGCAGGTAGCAGCCGGCCAGCGCCGCGATCCCCAGGTTCATCAGCACCGTCATCTCGTCCATGCCGGTGAAGGCGCGCAGCAGCAGCCAGGTGGCGCCCGCGAACAGCAGCGGCAGCACCGTCTTGAGGCCGAAATAGATCAGGCGCGCGTCGGCGCGCCGGATGCCGGCATGGATGAAACGCAGGCGCAGGGGCGAGCTGTCCCAGTCGCCGCTGGGCGCCAGCACGCGCGCGAACGGGCCGACCGCCTGCGCCACGGTGGTGCTCCAGTCGGTGGCGGCGGCCGGATTGCCGATCGCGTCCAGGCGCTGGTCCAGGCGGCTGGGCACGAGCAGGAGGAACAGGCCGGCGATGGCGGTGGTGACGGCCAGGAAGACCAGGGCAGCGAGCACGAACATGATGATCCCCTTTCTAAAAACGGATACGAATGATGTGACGCAGCAGCACGATGCCGCACGCCATTGAAATGAGCATGGCGCGTACCAGGTTCTGGCCCAGCGGATCGGTCCACAAGGGGGCCATGAAGTCCGGATTGAACACGCTCATCAGGGCACCGATGGCGAACGGCAGCAGCGACAGCAGCCAGGCCGACAGGCGCCCCTCGGCCGAGAGCACGCGCACATGCCAGAACAGCTTGAGGCGCTGGCGGATCAGGCGGCTCAGATTGGCCAGCACCTCGGTCAGGTTGCCGCCCGCCTCGCGCTGGATCAGCACCGCCACCACGAAGTAGCGCAAGTCGGTGATCGGCACGCGCACGCTCAGGTTGCCCAGCGCCTGTTCGAGCGAGACGCCGAAGTTGATTTCGTCGTGCACCATCCGGAATTCGGCGGCGATCGGGTCGGCCATCTCCTCGCCGATCATGTGCAGGCCGGCCCCGAAGGCGTGGCCGGCGCGCAGGGCGCGCCCCAGCAGGTCCAGCGCGTCGGGCAACTGCTGCTCCAGTTTTTTCAGGCGGCGCCGGCGGCGGTGCTGCACGTACGCCAGCGGCAGCCAGGCCAGCGTGGCGCCGGCCAGCGCGCCCAGCGTGAACGGCTGGTGCAGCAGTGCCGTCAGCAGCAGGAAGCTGGCCGCCCCCAGCGCGATGCAGGCCAGCAGCAGCTTCGAGACCGTCCAGTCCAGGTTCGCCTGCAGCAGGTAGCGGTCGAGCTGGTGGGCGCGCGGCAGGCGCAGCAACAGGCGCTGGAACGGCGGCAGTTCGCTCATCATGCGCTCGCGCAGCAGGTGCGACTGGGCCGAGCTGTCGCCGGCGGCCGAGAGGGCCTTGAGGCGCCGTTCGATCTGCCTGGCCTGCGGTCCCTTGTAGGTCCGCCACATCAGGTAGAGTCCCTCGAACAGCAGCACCACCGCGATGAAGACCAGCACCGCCAGCAGCGGCGAAACGGCCGCGCCGGCATCGATCCGATTGACGTGACTGAGCATGATGGCCTCCTACTGGTAGCGGCGGGTGCTGTCGAACATGGCGTCCGGCAGGGTCACGCCGAAGGCGCGCAAGCGCTCGCTGAACTTGGGACGCACGCCGCTGGCCTGGAAGTAGCCTTCGACCGTGCCGTCGGCGGCCACGCCGGTCTGGCGGTACGCGAAAATCTCCTGCATGGTGATGATGTCGCCCTCCATCCCGGTGATTTCCTGGATGCTGGTGATCTTGCGCCGCCCGTCGATCAGGCGCAGGCCCTGGATCACCACCGTGATGGCCGAGGCGATCTGCTGGCGCGCCGCCTTGTGCGGCAAATTCAGGTTGGCCATGCCGATCATGTTTTCCAGGCGCGAGAGGGCGTCGCGCGGGTTGTTGGCGTGGATCGTGGTGAGCGAGCCGTCGTGGCCCGTGTTCATCGCTTGCAGCATGTCGACCGCTTCGGCGCCGCGCACCTCGCCGATGATGATCCGGTCGGGGCGCATGCGCAGCGCGTTGCGCACCAGCGCGCGCTGCGTGATTTCGCCCTTGCCTTCGATATTGGGCGGGCGCGTTTCCATGCGCACCACGTGCGGCTGCTGCAGCTGCAGTTCGGCCGCATCTTCGATGGTGACGATGCGCTCGGACGGAGGAATGAAGCCGGACAGGATGTTGAGCAGGGTGGTCTTGCCGGCCCCGGTGCCGCCGGCGATGATCATGTTCACCTTGGACTTGCACAGCCCTTCGAGCACGCTCGCCATGTCCGGCGTGAGGCTGTGCAGGTCGTGCACCAGGTTATCCATCCTGAGCGGAATGTGGGCGAAGCGGCGGATCGACATCATCGGGCCGTCCAGCGCCACCGGCGCGATCACGGCGTTCACGCGCGAGCCGTCCGGCAGGCGCGCATCGACCATCGGGCTCGATTCGTCGATGCGGCGCCCCACCAGCGAGACGATCTTGTCGATGATGCGCAGCAGGTGCTTTTCGTCGGTGAAGCGCACCGTGCTCAGTTCCAGGCGGCCCTTGCGTTCGACGAAAATCCGGTTGTAGCTGTTGACCAGGATATCGGACACGGTCGGATCGGCCATCAGCAGTTCCAGCGGGCCGAAGCCGAGCATTTCGTGCTGGATGTCGCGGATCAGGGAGCGCCGCTCGGACTCGTTGATGGCGGCCTGCTCCTCGTCGAGCAAGCGTTCGGCCATCACCGCGATTTCACCGCGCAGCAGGGGCCCCGGCAGCGCTTCGAGCGCGGCCAGGTCGAACTTGTCGAGCAGCTTCAGGTGAATGCGGCCCTTGATGGCGTGGTAGTCGTCGCTGGCGCCTGGTGTCGCCACGCGCAGGTCGGCCTGGCTGTCGATGGCATTGAGTTGGTCACGGAAGGACATGGGATTCTCCAGTGTGGCGTCCGCACAGGCGTGCGAACAGGCGTGCGAACAGGCCCGCCGGCAGCCTGGCGCCGGGGGCGGCCTGCGGGCCGGTCACCAGCGACTCGGCCAGCAGGGCCACGCCGTGCAGCACCGGATTGGCGCGCCCGCCGGCCAACAACGGTTCGCCGTGCTCGATCGCTTGCGTGACCGGCCGGTACGAATTGGCGACGGTGTGAATGGCGAACTTACCCAGCGCTCCGCCTATCTCGGCCACCCCGATCGGGCCCTGGCGCTCGAAGCGGTTGACGATCAGTTCAACCTTGTCGGGCCCGTAGTCGAGCGACTTGAAAATGGCCAGCATCTTCTTGGCGTTGCGGATCGAGGTCAGGCCGGCCTGCAGCACCGGATAAATGCGGTAGGCGCGGTCCAGCGCCCTGATACCGAGGGTGGTCACCGGGCGCCCGATATCGAGCACCACGTAGTCGTAGTGGCGCACCGCCAGCGCCAGCACCGCATCGACGTGCGCGGCGCTGATCTCGACCGCCTGGGCGTGGTCGTCGGGCGCGGCCAGGATGCTGAAATTTGACGTCACCCGGACCGCGCTGGCGGCCAGGAAGGAGGCGTCGAGGCGGCCGATGGCGCGCGCCACGTCGGCCAGGGTGGAGGCGGGATGGCCATCGTGCACGAAGGCCAGCGCGTCGCCGAACTGCAGGTTCAGGTCGACCAGCAGCACGGAACCGGTTTGCGCCAGCTGGCTGGCCAGGCTGGTGGCGAGGAAGGTGGCGCCGCTGCCGCCCTTGCAGGAGATGAAGGCGAGCAGCTTGCCGTCGCTGTGCGCCTGGGCGCCGCGCAGCTTGGCGCCGATGCGCGCCAGCGCCGCTTCCAGTTCGGCCGGCGCGGGCGGCGCCGGCAGCACCTCGCGTACGCCGGCGCGCATGGCGTTGATCAGGAACTCGGGCGAGCAGGCCGCGCACAGCAGGACCACGGCGATGTGCGGATGGGCGCTGGTGATGGCGGCAATGGCGGCCAGGCCGGCGGCATCGGCGCAGCCGTCGACCAGCAGCAGGTCGGGCTGGGCGCGCGCGGCCAGCGGCGCCAGGTCGGCAGCCCCGCCCACGCTGGGCAAGAGCAGGTGCGTGCCGGCCGCTAGCTGCTGGCCGATCTCGGCGAGGCGTATTTTGTCGGGCGATACGATGGCGATTTTCATGGCAGGTTCCTGGTGTGCGCTTTATTGGCAAATGAGCGCGTTATTCGGGTCGCGCCGCATCATTTCGCGCGGCAGATAGGTGCTGAAGGCGGGCAGTGCGCGCACCGGCATCACCGCCCCGACCACTGGCGAGAGCCAGCGGTATTGCAGGCTGGTGATGGTGACCGTGACGCCGGCGCAGCTGGCGGCGTCGCAGCCGGACGGCTCCCACGCCAGCGCCACCGCGCCGATCTCGGGCACCATCATGCGCATCTTTTGCAGCACTTGCCCCTGGTTGGCCGGGTCGGCGCACACCACCGCGTAGCGCGCCCCGGCACGGGTGGCCTCGGTGGCCGCGTTCCAGGTAAACAGCATGCGCGCCACGTCGGTCGCGCCGAGCAGGAACATGAAGAAGAGCACCAGCACGAGCGCCAGTTCGATCATTGTCGCGCCATGTTCCCTGGCGCCGTTCCGCTTGGTTTTCATAGTGGGCTGCGCATCGTGGCGCTGATATCGTTAAAGGAAATGGCCGTGAACCTGGCGCCGAACATATCGGCCACCATGGGCCGGAACTGGTAGCCGGAGACCCGGATCGTGACGGTGTTCATCAGCGGATCGCTGCCGGCCGTCTGCCAGGTCGGCGCCGCCACGTTGGCCGCCGTCAGCGCCGGGTCGAGCAGGGCGCCGGTGCCGGCCACGTTCCCGTACAGGATCAGGTTGCGCGCCTCGGTCACATGGGTGCCGGGCGTTTGCATCGACAGGTAGCGCACCGCATTGCGCACGGTCTTGGCGGTGGTGTTGTAGCAGTAGACGGCGCGTCCGAGTTCGGCGCACGTCAGCGACAGGATCAGCAGCAGCGGCAGCACGAATGCGAATTCGACCAGGGCCACGCCTTGTTGACGGTGTCTCATGGCTCACCTCACCAGTACCGGTACCAGCGGCCCGGCCACGCCGCCGGGCGTGCCGCCCGGTGCGCAGGGCGAGCTTGCCGCTCCCGCCAGGCCGCGGAACTCGAGTTTGGCGGAATCGTTCGGACCGCTGAGGGGATGCAGCATGAGCATGCACGCGAAGTCGATCACCCTGGCCGCGCTATTGATGACCGGGACGATCACCAGGCGCCGGCTGGTGCCGTACTGGCGGTGTTCGCCGGCGGCGCCGGGCGTGGCCAGCTTGTGGAAACTGTTCAGGTGGTTGCTGTCGCCGAAGGCGATCTGCGACCCGGTCTTGATGCTGGTGCCGGTGTCGGCCAGCGAGGCCCAGGCGGCGCGCTTGGTGACGTAATTCTGTGCGCTCGGGTGCGAGCCGGCCGCCGGGGTGCCGCCGAAGGCGTTCTGCGGCACCGCGTTCTTCCAGTTGGCGGCGGTGTAGGAATAGCCGCTCTGGTCGGGGTGATTCACGCTGGGCGAGTCGCTGTTCTTGTAGACCCCGAAGCGGTGGTTCCACTGCCGGTCGACGCTGGTCTGCGCGCCCGGCGTGCCGAGCATGTCGCCCAGGCGCGTGCCGCAGCGGCCGCCCTCGGCCAGTTCGGCTGCCGTTTCGCTGGCGCTGGTGCTGCCATCGAGGTTGTACCAGCCCATTTCGCCGGCCGCGGAGGGCGCGCCGCCCTTGTCGAGCACGGTCACCCATTCGCCGACCAGGAAACCGTAGTTGTTCAATGCCGTGCAGCAGGACCTGGGCCTGATCGCCACCGGGATCGGGCAGGTGCTCTGGGCGCTGCCGCGCGTGGCGACCGCGCTGGCCAGCACCGCGCGCGTGGCCGGATTGGCCGTGCCGCTGCCGCCGAAGGCGCCCATGGCATGCAGCAGCCACATTCTCACGCCATTCTGGGTGTGCTGGCACTGCGCGTAGCGCGCGCTGGCGGGGCTGGTGGTGGGCATGTAGCCCTGGTCGCGGAAGCTGATGCCGGCGTCTTGCAGCTGGCCCTTGCCGTCCCAGCTGGCCGACTGCAGGTTGACCCGGTTCAGGTTGGCCACGGTGGTGCCGGCGCGGCGCGCCCGCGCCAGTGCGCTGGCCTGGCCGTCGAGCTCCTGGGCGGCGGCCAGGGCGCAACTGTCCATGGCCGTCTGGAGTTCGGTCTTGACGATGAACAGGCGGCCCAGGTCGAAGGCGATGGCGATGAACCCCAGCAGGAAAAACAGCAGGAAGCAGACCGTCAGGATCACCGCGCCATGCAGGCGCTGGCGGACGGCGTATCGATTGTGCGGGATCATGGTTTTCTTCCGAAAAATGACGGGCCGCGGCCGGGCCGCGGTCCGTCGGCTGGTGGGTCAGGCGCAGGCGCCGCCGGTCAGGCAGGATTCGACGCGGGCGATGAAGCCGGAAAAGCTGGTGCCGGTCAGGCCGCGCAGCGCGACCACCAGGATGATCGAGACGACCGCGATGATCAGCGCGTATTCGACCACCTGGGCGCCTTCATCGTCGCGCAGGAAGGAGCCGATGTTGCGGTTGGCGGTGTTGAGCAGTGCGTTCATGGTGCAGACCTTTCAGTTGAGATGGGAAGAGCGGAAGCGTGGCGGCGATCAGGCGCAGGCGCCGCCGGTCAGGCAGGTGCCGACGCGGGTGATGAAGCCGGAAAAACTGGTGCCGGTCAGACCGCGCAGCGCCACCACCAGGATGATCGAGACGACCGCGATGATCAGCGCGTATTCGACGACCTGGGCGCCTTCGTCGTCGCGGGCGAAGGATTGGACCGATTGGCTGGCCGTTTTCAAAAAAGTGTTCATGGGACTGACCTTTCAAGTGTGATGGATGGGAAAACATGTCCGCCCCTGCGGGCGGGATACTGCGCCGGACTGCGGCCCCGTGGCCGCTGCCGGATACTGCGGTGAAGCGGGTTGCGGCTCACTTGGCGGCGGGGCTGCCGGGGTTGATGACATTGACCACCGGTGGCGGTGCCTTGAAACTGTCGTGGTAGCGCGCCATGGCGTCGCGCGCGGCCTGGCCGTCGATGCCGGCCACCGGATCGGCGCTGGCGCCGGCCTGCGGGTTGATGGTCATGGCGCCGCGCGCCTGGCGCACGGCGTCGCCGAAACGGGCGTCGTAGCCGGGCGCCGTGGCGCAGCCGGCCAGCATGGCCAGCACGGGCAGCAGGTGCAGCGCGGCGCGGCAAGGTGTGTTCATGGCGTTCTCCTTATTTGGCGGTGGCGGTGGCGGGGGCGGACTGGCCTTCGGTCTTGCCCAGGAAAATCAGGTCGGCACGGTCGGCCGGCACATGGTTGTCGGTCGGCGCCGCCAGCCCCGATGCCGGTTTGACCAGGCGTGGCGTCACGATGAAAATCAGTTCGGTCTGGTCTTTCTGGAATTCGGTCGAGCGAAACAGCGCGCCCAGCACCGGCACGTCGCCCAGGCCGGGAAAGCGGGACAGGGTTTGGGTCACGTTGTTGCGGATCAGGCCGGCGACGGCGAAGCTCTGGCCATCGTTCAGCTGCACCGTGGTGTCGACCCGGCGTGTGGTGATCGAGGGCAGCACCGAGGTCACGCCGCCGCTGGTGGTGAAGGGCGAGCCGGTCTGGGCCAGTTCCGATACTTCCGATACCAGCTTGAGGTTGATGCGGGCCCCGCCCAGCACGGTTGGCGAGAACTTGAGGCCGACCCCGAATTCCTTTTCTTCCAGGGTGATGTTGGCGCCGCCGCTGTCGCGTGACTGGGCTACCGGAATGAAGACCTTGCCGCCGGACAGGAAGCTGGCCGACTGGCCGCTGATGGCCATGATGTTCGGTTCGGCCAGCACCCGCACCAGGCCATCTTTTTGCTGCGCATCGATGCCGAACAGGGTGGCCCCGCCCGCTCCCCCCGAGAGGCGGACGGCGGCGGCGTTATTGCCGCCCCTGACGGTCGCCTCGGCCAGCGCGCCGAACCCCGCGCCGGAGCCTTGATGGCTGAACTGGCCAAGCACCGCCGGCGCGCCGCCCAGGATGCCCGAGATGATGCGCGAGCCCAGGCCGTCGGCCGAGCCGATCATGCGGGCGAAATCGATGCCGAACTTGTCGAGCAGGGTCTTGCTGACTTCGGCGATCTTCACTTCCAGCATGACTTGCTGGGGCGAATTTACGCGCAGCAAGTTGAGCACCCGCTTGCCGCCGCCGTAAGCGCCGGCCACGCGCAGCGCTTCGTCGAGCTGCTCGGCGTCGCGTACCGTGCCGGTCAGCACGATGGCGTTTTCGGCGCTCTTGACGACGATGCCGGTTTCCTCTGGCATCAGCTCGTTCAGCTTGGCTTGCAGGGTGGCCGGGTCGATCGCCACCAGGATGTCGCGCAGATAGCACACGCCCCTCGTATCCTGCAGGATCAGGCTGGCGGAGCCGGCCTTTTTTCCGAGCAGGAACAGGTCGGTCGGGCTGAGCAGCAGCACCTCGAACTCGGCGATGGCGCCGCTGTCGGCCGCCTCGTCCGGTGCGCCCGCCGGCGCCGCCTGCCGGGCACCGCCCTGGCCGCTGGCCACGATGCGGGTGACAGGCGCCGCCAGCGGAATTACCGATGATTTGCCGAGCATCACCTGGACTGCCGTACCCACCTCCACCGATTTGCAGTTTTTAGGGCTGGCGGCGCCGGGCGCCGTTGCTGTTGCTGCTCCTGCCCAGGCCGGGACGGCAACCATCCCTGCGGTGGCGACGCTCAAGGCCGCCATGCGTATGTGTTTGTTCATGATGTCAGGTCTCCGTGGCTATTCAAAAGCAGTTCACTGCCAGCACGCCGTGCTGGATCACTTCCACGCACTGGGTGCGGCTGGGGCTGGGTGCGGCGGCGATCCGGGCCGGGCGGCTCTTGCGCACCGGCGCCGGGGCGGGCACGGGAGGCGGCGCTTTTTTCCCTCCCAACAGTTCGTCCTTGGTGATGCCGGCGGTCGACACGGTCTTCTGGTCGACCTGGTTGCGCAGCACCAGCGACAGGGTGCCGACGCTGCGCGCCAGGTCCAGCTTCTCGGAATCTTCCAGCGACAGTTCCAGGGTCACGGCACTGACCACCTTGGGCTTGGTATCGTCGCGGCCGGCTTCCTGCGCCACCGCCAGCACCAGTACCCGTTCCAGGACCGTCTTGCTGATCTGCTTGCCCTCTTCATTGCCCGATTTTTCCTGCTGGGCATTGACCATCACATCGACGTAGTTGCCGGGCAGGGCGAAGCCGGCCACGCCCACCACATCATTGACGCGCACCGTCATGGCACGCTTGCCATCGGCGATGACGGCGGACAAGCCGCCCTTGGTGCCCAGCGGCGCCAGCTTGCCGTCGAGCAGCGGTTCGCCGCGCAGGATGTTGACTTTGGCGACGCGGTCCTGCAGTTCGCCGGCATCCTTGAAGGCGCCCGGCGGCGTGGCGCCGGCTGGCCAGTCGAGGCTGGACAGCATTTCCGGGTTGATCTTGCTGCCGGGTTCGATGTCGACGGCGGCCACGACCACCTTGTTGGTGGTGGCGCCGCCCTGGCGCGCTACCCATCCTGCCGCGTAGATGGCCGCCGCCAGTCCGATGACGAGGGCGAACGCGATCAGCCCGAGTGCCTTGAGGTTTTTCATGGTGATCTCTTTCCGAGAGTCAGACGAGGTTGAACTGCTGGGCCACCAGATAGCTGGTGGTGCCGAACGCGATGCTGATGCCGTAGGCGAGCTTGCCGACCGATGGCATGGCGCCCGGCGCCAGTTGCGGCTTGCCGCAGGCAATGGCGGACCACAGCATGGCGTGCAGGGCGCCGCCGGCGTTGGCCAGCATCCGTCCCATGACCCGCTTGCGCAGGCCGAAGGCGAGGGCGGCGATGCCGGCGGTAATGATGCAAAACAGCAGGGCGTACAGGGTCGCGTCAAGGCCGAGGAAGGCGCCGACCATCGCCATCAGCTTGACGTCGCCGGCGCCCATCACGCCGATCGCGTACAGCGGCAGCATGGCGCCAAAACCGAGTAGCATGCCGGCCGGCGCCCAGCTCCAGCCGGCGTGCCAGTAGGGCGGCACGATGGTGTTGTAGACCAGCGCGAACAGGATGCCGCCGCCGGTGATCAGGTTGGGAATGCGGAAGCTGCGGTAGTCGCACACGGCGGCCGCCACCAGCAGGGCCAGCAGTACGCCGGTGCGCGGGTTGCTGACCAGCATGCCGAGCAGTTCGAAGAAGGAGGCTGTTTCGTCCATGATGACTCGCCGGTGATGTTGGGGGGCGATCGCGCCAGGCCTGGGGCCGTTGGCGTGATCGATGAAGTGAGTATATTTAGACGGGCTCGGCTGCGAATCGGCCGGATGTCCTGTTCCGGATGGGACGGCGCTCCTGTTTTTTCCGGCGGCGGATGGGACGCGCGGACCAGGCGGCGTAGTACACATGTCCTGCGCGTGTTCTGTTCAAGGGGTGCTGTTTAACGTGTAACATTGCGAACTTCGCATGGCGCGGATCGAACAAGCAATCAGTGGCAACGGACACGCCGCCGCGTTTCTTAATTGGAGACAAGCAATGGCAATCTTGCGCAAGCTGGCACTCGCCCTGGCGATCGCGGCAACAGGGATGACGGCGGCAATGGCCGGGGACGAGGGCGTCAAGTGCGCCATGTGCGAGGAATGGAACCTGCCGCAGCAGCCGTTCCAGATCGTCGGCAACACGTATTACGTCGGCCCGCGCGGCTTGTCGGCGCTGCTGGTCACGAGCGACCAGGGCCATATCCTGCTCGACGGCGCGCTACCCCAGTCGGCGCCGCTGATCATCCGCAACATCGCGGCGCTCGGTTTTCGCATCGAGGATGTGAAGCTGATCGTCAACTCCCACGCCCATGACGATCATGCGGGTGGCATTGCTCAATTGCAGCGCGCCAGTGGCGCCACCGTGGCCGCCAGCGCGCTGGCTGCGCGGGCCTTGCGCGCCGGCCTGGTCGGACCGGACGATCCCCAGTACAAGGCCGATGGCCCGGACCGCTTTCCCAAGGTGGCACAGGTGACCGAGGTGGCCGATGGCGGCGTCGTGCGGGTGGGCGCGCTGGCCGTCACCGCCCACCTTACGCCCGGCCACACCACAGGTGGCACCACCTGGTCGTGGCAATCGTGCGAGAACGGGCGCTGCCTCGATGTCGTGTACGCCGACAGCCTGAACGCGATGTCGCAGCTTGGCTTCCGCTTCCGGGGCAGTGCCACCGCGCCCGACCGCGTGCCCTCGTTCCGGGCCAGCATCGACAAGGTCGCGGCACTCAAGTGCGACGTGATGATTGCGGTGCATCCGGGTTTTTCGGACGTCATGGAAAAGCATGCGGCCCGCACCAGCGGCAACAACCCATTCATCGACCCGGGTGCATGCCGTGCGTACGCGGCCGACGCGCATGCAAGGCTGGCCGTACGCCTTGGGCGCGAAACCGCGCAATGAAGCGCCTGCCGTGATTGCGCGCATCGTTTTCGTCGCGCTTCATTTGCTGCTCGTCGTCGCAGCGACCTTTGCCTGTGCCGGCAGCACAGGCGGGTCGTCGTGGATGCGCGCGCTGCTGATCGTTCCCGCGCTGGTCAGCCTGGCGCCGCTGCCGTTTGCGGTGAGGGCGGACGTGAAGGGCCATGCCGGAAAAGCGCGCACGCTGCTGCTCAGCGTCATGCTGTCGCTGCCCGTCAGCATCGTCCTGTTGCTTGTGCTTTTGCTCTTCAATCGCTTGGGTAATGCTGGATGGCATTGAGACGAGTAGCAGTCGGTGCCCGTGAGCGCAATTGCGCCGGGCTGCGATTCCGGGCCAATGCCATTTTTCATGCGCCGTCAAATCACATGATGACGCAGCACCCGCCATTGGATTTCGGCACGTAGACCGCCTGCGTCCTGGTCGTCATGGCGCGGTTCTGTCCTTGCGAGGTTTTGTGCCCGGCAGGGTCGACGATGTAAGTCATGAGTTTGTCCGTATAACCGCATACGCTGACGTTGCGCCAGCCGCGCTTGAACAGCGTTTTCGCGAGCCGGTCGGCGAATGAAGCCTTTGCCCCGTTCGCGACCGCTGATTCGCACGCGAATACTTTAATTTTCCCTGAAAAGGACTTGCTCAGGCGTCCATTGAATATGCCAAGCAGTCCCTCGATCGACACCTCCGCAGCGTGGTCGGAGGATTTGAGCGAATTGGCGCCCGGGGCGCAGTGCCCGCGGATGTATAGAACGTCGTCCACGCCCTGCATCAGATTGAGCGCGCCGTTCAAATAAGGGGCATCCGTGCAAACAATATTGTTTGCCACGATCTTGTTCCAGCCCGGCCGTTGAGCAGCCGCGACGCTCTCGATCGCCCGGTCGCGCAGGTCGGTGAATTCTGTTTCTCGATCGCGAAATTGCTGCAGCATGGCGGAGGCCCGCGACGACCGTTGCATCGTACCCAAATGGGTTATTTTTGATTGAATAGTGATTAATGCCGACTGTGCGTTGCTCAGCGTTACCTGGGTCGTCGGATCGATGTTTCCACCCTTGGTGGAGATCACATGTTCCGCGCTATGAGCTAGATCAAATGGAATTAACACAACTGTAGTCATGATGTTTCCCTGTCAAAATATGGTGGCCGACGCAGAGGCATGTGCTGGTGTACCCATCATCGTCGTCACGATCGATTCGACAAAAAACAATTAGAAAAATTAGTATGGGGACCTGATGCCGCCTCCACAAGCGGAGCAAGCCCAGCGTCGATCCCCAGTCAGCCGGGCGTGGCGTCAAGGGCACTTTCCGGGTTTTTACAATCGTGCTTACCAATTACTACACAAGTGTATAATAATTCGCATGAACCGCCCCTCCCAAAAAATCGATGCCCAACTGATCGCCTCCGGCATGGTGTTGCTGCCCCAGACCGGATGCGCTGGTCTGTCGGTGCGCAAACTCGTCGACCACGCCGGGGTCAACCTCGGCATGTTCCACTACCACTTCAAGAACAAGGATAATTTCCTGCGCATGCTGCTGCAGCACATGTACGAGGAAATGTTCGCCGCCCTCACGCTCAAGGCGCAAGCCTCGCGCAGCGGCGCGCAGAACCTCGATGGCGCCCTGCGCGTGCTGGCCGGTTTCGCCTGCAAGCACCGCCACCTGCTGTTGATGCTGCTCTCGGAAGCGACGCGCGGCGAAGCGCTGCCCGTGACGTTTTTGCGCGAGAACCTGCCGCGCCATATCGCGGTGCTGGCCCAGCTGCTGCGCCAGGGCCAGGCCGAGGGCGACATCATCGACGCCCCGGCCATGCAGCTGCTGCCGTTCATGCTGGGGGCCATCGCCGGTCCCCTGTTTGCCGGCGGCGCGCTCGAACGCCTGCCCGCCGCGCCGCCCGAACTGGTGGCGCTGGCGCAGCAGGCGCTGTTGTCGGAAGCGGCCATCGCCCTGCGCATCGACCTGGCCATGCGCGCCGTTCTCACCGCTCCAAAGGAGTCAGCGCCGCCATGAACCTGTCCCTGCTCGCACGCCTCTGCGCCACGGCCCTGCCGCTCACCCTGTGCGTAGCCTGCGGGCCGGCGCGCGACGACGCCTTTCCCGGCTACGCCGAAGGCGATTACGTGCGCCTGTCGGCGCCCCTGGCCGGTACCTTGACCGCAGTGCACCTGCGGCGCGGCGATCAAGTCAAGGCCGGCGCGCCGGCCTACGTGCTGGAACAGGCCAGCGAAACGGCGGCGCGCCAGGAAGCGCAAAGCCGGATGGGCCGGGCCGAGGCGCTGCTGGCCGACTTGCGCAAGGGGGCGCGCAGCGATGAACTGGCGGCGTTGACGGCCGCGCTGCGCGAAGCCGAAGCGGCGCTGGCGCTGTCGCAGGCCAACCTGGAGCGCGAGCGCAAGCTGGTGGCCGACAAATTCATCTCGCGCGCCCGGCTCGATCAGTCGACGGCGGCACTGGCGGCCGACCGCGCCCGGGTGGAACAGGCCAGGGCGCGCCTGCGCGGCGCCGGCACCAGCGCCAGGAGCGACCAGGTCGCGGCGGCGGAAAAGGAAGTCGAGGCCGCGCGCGCCCAGCTGGCGCAGGCACAGTGGAAGGTCGACCAGAAAGCCCAGGCGGCGCCGGTGGGCGGCATGGTCAGCGACGTGGCCTACCGCGCCGGCGAATGGGTGCCGGCCGGCGCGGCCATCGTCACCTTGCTGCCGCCGGCGAACATCAAGGCGCGCTTCTTCATTCCCGAAACGGCGCTGGGCAAGATCCGGATGGGACAGGGCGCCATCATCGCCTGCGACGGCTGTGCGCAACCGGTGAAGGCGCGCATCACCTTCGTGTCGCCCGAGGCGGAGTTCACCTCGCCGCTCATCTACAGCAAGGAAAACCGCGCCTCGCTGGTGTTCATGGTGGAAGCGACGCCCGAGCCGGGACCGGCGTTGCTCCATCCCGGCCAGCCGCTGACGGTGCGCACGGAGCCGCAGCCGTGACCGCGCCGGCCATCGTCATCGACGTGCAGGGCCTGACCAAATCCTACGGCGGGCGCATGGTGGTCGACCATGTCGACATCCGCGTCGAGCGTGGCCGCATTTACGGCTTCCTGGGTCCGAACGGCAGCGGCAAGACCACCACCATCCGCATGCTGTGCGGCCTGCTCACCCCCGACCAGGGGCAGGGCCGTTGCCTCGGTTACGACATCCGCACCGAGGCGCGCGAGATCAAGAAGCAGGTCGGCTACATGACCCAAAAATTCGGCCTGTACGACGACTTGAGCATTGAAGAAAACCTCGACTTCGTCGCCCGTGTCTACCAGATCGCCGGACGGCGCCAGCGCATCGCCGATACGCTGGAACGGCTTGGCCTTTCCAGCCGCCGCGCGCAGCTGGCCGGCTCGCTGTCGGGCGGATGGAAGCAGCGGCTGGCGCTGGCGGCCTGCCTGATCCACGATCCGCAACTGCTGCTGCTCGACGAACCGACGGCCGGCGTCGACCCGTCCGCGCGGCGCGAGTTCTGGGACCAGATCCACGACCTGGCCGCCGCCGGCATGACGGTGCTGGTCTCGACCCACTACATGGACGAAGCGGAGCGCTGCCACCAGCTGGCCTACATCGCCTACGGCAAGCTGCTCGCGCGCGGCAGCGTGGCCGAGGTGATCGCCGGCGCCGGCCTGCATACCTGGTCCTTGTCCGGGCCGGACTTGCAGCGCGCCGCCCACAGCTTGCGCGGCGCGCCCGGCATCCGCACCGTTGCGCCGTTTGGCATGACGCTGCATGTGAGCGCCAACTCCGCCGACGCGTTCGCGCAGGCGCTGGCGCAGCCGCCCCTGGCCGCGCTCACGGCCACCCCGATCGAGACCAGCCTGGAAGACGTCTTCATCGCGCTGATGCAAGACGCGCAGGATAACTTCGGCGGAGCGGCGCCATGAACTGGCGGCGCATGCTGGCGGTGCTGCTCAAGGAACTGCGCCAGGTCGGGCGCGACCGGCTCACTTTCGGCATGATGGTCGGCATTCCGATCATGCAGCTGATCCTGTTCGGCTTTGCCATCAATGGCGACGTGCGGCACTTGCCGCTGGCGGTGGCCGACCTTGACCGCAGCGTGTTCTCGCGGCGCCTGGTGGCGGCGCTGGAGACGTCGCAGTATTTCCGCATCGTGCGCCACGTCGGCGGCGCGGCCGAGGGCGATGCGCTGCTGGCGCGCGGCGAGGTGCAGTTCGTGCTGGTGGTGCCGGGCGACTTTTCGCGCCGGCTGGTGCGCGGCGAGCGGCCGGTGATCCTGCTGGCGGCCGACGCCACCGATCCGGCGGCCACCGGCAATGCGCTGGCGTCGGTCAATGCCATCGCGGCGCGCGCCATCGGATCGGAGCTGCGCGGGCCGCTGGCGCGCCTGCGTCCGGGCGAGGCGCCCTACGACATCCGCAGCCAGCGCCGCTACAATCCGGAGGGGCTGACCCGCTACAACATCGTGCCCGGCCTGATGGGCGTGATCCTGACCATGACCATGGTGATGATGACGGCGCTGGCCATGACGCGCGAGCGCGAACGCGGCACCATGGAAAACCTGCTGGCCACGCCGGTCTCGCCGCTCGAAGTCATGATCGGGAAAATCGTGCCATATATCTTGATCGGCTACGTCCAGGTGGGCGTGATCTTGCTGGCGTCCTGGCTGGTGTTCGATGTGCCGATGGTGGGGAGTTTGCTGCTGTTGTCGGGCGCGCTGGTGCTGTTCATCGCGGCAAATCTCGCGATCGGCTTCACGTTTTCGACCATCGCGCGCAACCAGATGCAGGCCATGCAGCTGACCTTCTTTTTCTTCCTGCCGTCGATGCTGCTGACCGGTTTCATGTTCCCGTTCCGGGGCATGCCGGGATGGGCGCAGGCGATCGGCGAAGTGCTGCCGCTGACGCATTTTTTGCGCATCACGCGCGGCATCATGTTGAAGGGGAACGGGCTGGCCGACGTGCTGCCGCACGCGTGGCCGATTGCGCTGGCGATGGGCGTGGCGGGCACGGTGGCCATGCTGCGGTATCGCCAAACCCTGGACTGACGAGACCTGATTGACTAGAGAGTAAAAGCGTTTGAACCTGGAGTTTCCAGCAACAGGTTGCGGCCGTATCCATAGTGTATTCGTGCAACACCGGGCAAACAACGTTTGCCCGGTAGCGTAAATTTCTGCTTTAGTGGCAAGTACCAAAGACCGCGCCCGTTGCGGCAGCTTGCCGTTGGGCCTCGGCGATGGTGCATGCCAGAACGAAGCTATTGAACTGGTTGAAGGTGCCTGGGAAAACGCAGATGGGATATTGACGCACTGTGCAATTTGGACCGGTGGCATCGGGCGGCGTCTGGAATTTAACTTGTGCGCCCCAGACGGCTACTGTCAATGAGCCGTCATCGCTCAGCGATACGAATGGCGGCGCCATCCCATTCGGGATCATGTCCGTGTTGCTGGCCCACACCGCGTTTTGCGGAATGGTCTCGCCTCGGTAAATGACGAAATTGGCATCATTCTGGAGCACGGCTTGCGTCCCCTGGCGGGCCCCGGAGAACCAGATAGCGTTCGACGGCAATGGCTCGGAGCCGCGATAGACCACCAGATTGCCGTCAGTCGATTGGAAAACGACAAAATAGCGACCGTTGGGAGAGAAATACGGGCGGTCCGGCACCATTGACTCGTTCACATTGAGGACGACCCGGAACGAGGCATGCGCAGCGCCGACGAAGAGCAGCTGCAGCGCCATCAGAGACATCAGGAGAAACTTCACGGTTTTTTTCATGACTGCCTTCGATGCAGGTCAGATTGGACAAGGAGCCAAGGTGCCCGCAGTCGCGGGAGCACGCTTGAACGAAGCCGAGCATGGCACCGGTGGCCCCCGGAATGTCGCATGGGTGATGCGCCTTGCGTATTATATAAATTGTTAGTAAGGCATCATTGATCTTGCTGATCTTTTTATGAAAAATTTCTTGCTTTGTTGCCGCAAAAAAAATGGCGCCGGCGATCTTCATCGCAGGCGCCATTGCCGATCATGCTGCTTTCTCGTCAGGCTTTGGAATCTCCGCCCTCGCTCGCGCGCGGCTTGCGGCGGCGCCGGATCAGCGCACCCAGGCCGATCACGCCACCGAAGGCGATGCCGGCCACCGGCAGCGGCACCAGGCTCGATGTTTTCTGCGGCGGCGTATCGGCGTCGCGCAGCGCTTCAGGGAAGGGGCGCGGCCCGACCGGGACGATTTTCCAGTCGGCCTGGTTGGGCGGCGTACGGTTCATGAATTCGCTGAACGAAAACACCGGGTTCGATCCCATCACGCGGCTCGACGGCACTTGCGGAATGCGCACCAGCACCAGCGCCTCGATATCGTTCTGCAGCTGCTTTTCGTAGGCCGTCAGCTTGCGCGCCTTGCCCTTGGTGGCGCCCACCAGCTGCAGCAGGTCGTTGCCGGCCGCCTCGAACGCCACCGCCGGATACAGGCGCACCTGTTCTTCGGTCAGGTAATCGTAGATCTTGCGCCCGCTGGCCAGGCTCATGTCCTTGGCCGACAGGTAAGCGTACGCGCCCAGCGCCTTGATATTGCTGGTCGGCCCGCGCTGCGGGATATTCCAGCCCAGGCCCTTGAACACGTCCAGGCTGATGCCGGCGCAGTTGGCCTTCGCATGCTGGTAGGTGAAGTCGTGGCGGTAGAAGTGGTTGAACACGCGCTGCACGCCGCCCTGGTAGGCGGCCGCCGTGCGCGCGTTGCTCAATACCGCCACCAGCATGTACGACGGCCGGTAATACTGCTGGCCGCTGTTGAGGTCCATCAGGTAGTTATCCATCGGGACGGGCGCGGCGATGATGCCTTTTTCACTGACCGAATCGAGGTTGTAGAAGTTATTGACGATCCAGTCCGACCACTCGCCCTCGCGGCCAAGGTGGCCGGTGGCGACGGCGAAGTGGCCGCCGTAGGCTTCGTCGTCGTCGCCCTGGGCGCCATTGAGCATCACGCCGAGCACCGGTTTTTCCTGCCACTGGCGGGTCTGGCCGGGTTTGCGCTCCCACAGCAGGCGGGTCGAGAACGGGCTCGATGCGCCGCCGCCTTCCGCGCGCACCCAGGTGGCGAAGGTTTCATCCTTGGCCAGCGGCTGCGGGCGCATCCTGGCCTGGTCGATCGTGAAGTCCTTCGGCCACACGGTGCGCGCGACGAACGACGATTTGCCGTCCGCTTCGCTGTAGGTGCCGCGCATGCGCACTTCGCGCCTGGCGAAGAAGGCGGTGGTCTTGGGGTCCCAGTACGACAGGTTGCTGGCGATCTTGGGCGCCAGCGCCAGGTCGGTCACGGCATCGTCGGTGGTGCGCACGTGGGCGCCGTCCGGCAGGATGTGGGCATCATCGAGAATGTGCGGAGCACCCAGCCACACCAGGCCCGGGAGCGCCAGCTGGTCGCGGGTGCCGTCCGGCGCCCATTCCTTGGTGCCGCGCACGATATCGCCGCCGCGCGTGAAGCTCGATACCGGCTGCGACGGCAGCGGCACGGCCAGCACTTCATTCTTGAAATACCATAAGCCTTGCTTGACCGTGACGCAGTCCGGGCAGTTGCCATTGCTGAGCCGGAACTGCATGGCCGGCACCAGCCCGAGTCGTTCCCCGGCGAGGGCGCTTTTCAGCCCTGCCGGTTCGGTAGCCTGTGCGCCGGATGACATCAGCAGCACACTGGCACCGAGTAAAGAACGGGTTTTCAACATAAGTTGTCCTTGAGCGTGAATGAGTAAAACCGCAAGCTTGCAAATCTACACTGGTTGCGTGACAACATCATGTTTTTAACTGCTTTAAGGCAAGAAAAAGGGTTGGGGAGACACAGTTTCCCGTGTTTCCTTGTGTCAGGGAAACAAGCAGTCTGCTTGTATTTCATTGTCGGCAACACAAGCATGCGCCGGGCGCCGGCTTAATCAAGCGTCCAGGTGTGTTTCATTTTGACAATGTCTCGCGCCGGTTTGCCGTCGAGGCGGCCCGGCAGGAAGCGGCATCTGGACAGTGCCTTGACCGCGGCCTCATCCCACAGGCGGTGGCCGGCGCTTTGCTCGATACGGTAATCGAGCACGCGGCCATCGGGCCCGATGACGAACGCGATCTTGACGGTGCCCACCTCTTCGATGCGCATGCGGGTCGCGGGCCACTGCGGCGCCGGGCAGGAGCCGGCGACAACGGACGCTGGCATGCGGACCGGGGAGGCAGCGCGTGCCTGCGCCGGCTGGGCCAGCAGCAGGCAGGCGGGGAACAGAAAATGACGCATCAATCAGGCTGTGTCCAATATGGAGGTCGGTACGAGGATGCCAATGTACACCAATCGCTTGCCGCCAGCCCGAACCATGTTTACAGCTGGCTCATGCCGCCATCGGGAATCAGCCCGGTGCCGGCCACGAAGGCCGATTCCGGCGCGGACAGATACAGCGCCGCGCTGGCCACTTCGTCCGGCGTGCCGAAGCGCTTGAGCCGCACTGGCCGCTCTGGGCGTGGTGTGCCAGCCAACCTTCCCGATCGGCCCCGACCTGCGCGCCGGGCGCATGGTGGCGCTGCCACCCGGCTACCACCTGCCCGATATCGAGCTGCTGGCGGTATGCCCGAGCCGGCGCCAGCTCCGCGCCAAAGTGCGGGCCATGATCGATTTCCTGGCGGCCGAACTGAGTGGAACGGCGCCATGGGACAAAAACTGAGATAGACTTGTCCCACCTTTCCACTACCGCACAAACACGATGGCGATCCTGTCCGAACTGGTTCTGTACCCGATCAAATCCTGCGCCGGCATCTCCGTGCGCGAAGCCACGCTGACCCGTTCCGGCCTGTCGGTCGACGCGGTGTACGACCGCGAATGGATGCTCATCGATGAAAACGGGCAGTTCCTCACGCAGCGCGAGCATCCGCGCATGGCGCTGATCACGCCGCGCCTGTTGTCGGACACGCTGGAACTGCGCGCGCCGGGCATGCTGCGCCTTGAAATAGCGCTCGGGCTGCCCGACCCGGACCACGAAATCACGCGCGAAGTGACGGTATGGGAAGACACCGTGCTGGCCTACGACTGCGACGACACCACCGCCACCTGGTTCTCGAAGGCGATCGGCGTCCCGTGCCGGCTGGTGCGCTTCCACGCCACCGCCGCCCGTTTTTCGAGCACCAAGTGGACCGGCGGACTGGCCGAGCCGACCCTGTTTTCGGACGGCTATCCCTTGCTGGTGGTGGGCCAGGCCTCGCTCGACGACCTGAATCAGAAGATGCAGGCGGCCGGGCGCGCGGCGCTGCCCATGAACCGCTTTCGTCCGAATATCGTCATCGACGGCATCGACGCCTTCGAGGAGGATTACGCCGACCATTTCGCGCTCGGCGCGGCGCGCCTGAAACCGGTCAAGCCGTGCTCGCGCTGCCCGATTCCGGCGGTCGACCAGGCCAGCGGCGAGCCGGGTCCCGATCCGCTCGACATCCTGAGCACCTACCGCAGCAAGGCCGTCATGGACGACAAGATCTGCTTCGGCATGAATGCGATCGTCACCGACGGGGATGGCGAGCGCCTGCAAGTGGGCCAACCGGTGACAATGACGCTCGCATTCTGAGGCCGCGGCGGCGCTGTTGGCGGCGCCGCCATATGCGATCCGGGTGAATTTTTCGTTTTCAAGGCGGGCTGGATCGCGTAAGGTGGCACTATTGTCGAGGTCGACAGAAAAAAGGTGGGAACCGTATGCATGATCCCGGCGCTCCGGCGCGCGATGTGGAAGCCGAAAACGAGTCCTTGCGCGCGCGCCTGGACTACCTGGTGGAGCAGGCCGAGCGCAATCACGAGATCATGTGCCGGCACCAGGCGTTCGACCTGGAGATCGTCGGTTCCGACAGCTTCCAGGCACTGGTCGGCACCATCTTCCGCAGCCTGCCGGCGATAGCCGGACTCGATATCGTGACACTGAGCCTGGTCGACGAAGATGCCGACATCCGCACCGTGATGGACAAGCTGGGCGTGGACTTCAACGATTTCCCGCACATGATTTTCGTGGACGCGGTGGCGGCGCTGGGCTTCGTGCCTTCGCGCAGCGAGGTGTTCACGGGGCCACCCAAGCCGATGCTGGGGCCTTATCACCCGGCCGGTCACCAGCCGATGTTCCCGCACCAGCCGCCCGGCCTGCAAAGCATCGCGCTGGTGCCGCTGCTGCGCAACAAGCGCCTGATCGGCAGCCTGAATCTGGGTAGCCTGGATGACACGCGTTTTACGCCGGCCATGGCCACCGACTTCATCGAGCACATGGCATCGATCATCGCGATCTGCCTGGAGAACGTGATCAGCAACGAGATGCTCAAGTATATCGGGCTGACCGATTCGCTGACCGGGGTGTACAACCGGCGCTATATCGACCGCCGCCTGCTGGAAGAAATCGGCCGCGCGCGGCGCCAGGCGTACCGCATTTCGTGCCTGTACATCGACATCGACCATTTCAAGCAGGTCAACGACAGTAGCGGGCATCAGGGCGGCGATGAAGTGCTGCGCGAGGTGGCTGCGCGCATCAAGGCCGAGTTGCGCTTGTCGGACGCGCTGGGGCGTTTCGGCGGCGAGGAATTCGTGGTGCTGCTGATCGATGCGAATCTCGACAGCGCGACCCAGGTGGCGCAGCGGATCTTGCAGAGCATTGCCGGGACGCCGTTCATGCTCTCAAGCGGGGAGCGGCTAGCGGTGTCGGTGTCGATCGGGGTGGCCACGCTCGACGATTTCGAGCGCGATCACGCGATCGAGGGCGTGGCGCAGGCGCTGGTGGCGCATGCGGATACGGCGCTCTACAAGGCCAAGGAGGGCGGGCGCAACCGGGTGGTGTCGTTCAACTGACGAGGCTAGTGCAGCAAACGTTCCTCCGCCCGGTTCACAGCATCGGCCGAGCCGCGCAGCACCACCACATCGCCCACTTCGAGCTGCGTGAGCGGCGTGACATCGAGCCGCTCCTTCCCGCGCCGCACCGTGGTCACGTCGGCTCCCAATTCGGCCAGCTCCAGCTGGTCGATGCGCTTGCCGACCGAGGCCGCATCTTCGCGCAAGGTCACCGAATGCAGGCGTACGAACAAGTGCTCCGGATCGTCGCTGGCGTCGCCGGTGCCATGAAAATACCCGCGCAGCGACGCGTAACGCTCGTCGCGCGCACTCTGCACCCGGTGCACCACGCGCCGCAGCGGCACGCCCATCATCACCAGCGCGTGCGAGGCCAGCATCAGGCTGCCCTCCAGCGCTTCCGGCACCACTTCCGCCGCGCCGGCTTTTTTCAGCACATCGAGATCGGTATCGTCATAACTGCGCACGATCACCGGCAAGGTCGGCGCCAGCTCGTGCACCAGGTGCAGCACCTTGATCGCCGACGGCGTGCTGGCATACGTGATCACCAGCGCGCTGGCGCGGTAAATACCGGCCGCCACCAGGCTTTCGCGGCGCGCGGCATCGCCGTACGATACATGCGCGCCGGCCGCCTGCGCTTCCTGCACCCGTTCCGGGTCCAGGTCGAGCGCCTGGTAAGCCACTTTTTCCTCGGTCAGCAAGGTCGCCAGGGTCTGGCCGCTGCGCCCGAAGCCGGCGATGATCACGTGCTTCTGGGTCGACATGGTGCGGCTGGCGATTTGCGTGAGCTGGAGCGACTGCATCATCCATTCGTTGGACGAGACCTTCATCACGATCTGGTCCGACTTGGCGATGATGAACGGCGCCACCAGCATCGACAGCACCATCGAGGCCAGCACCAGCTGGATGATGAAGTCGTCGATCAGATGCGCGCCGGAGGTCAGGTTGAGCAGCACGAAGCCGAATTCGCCCGCCTGCGCCAGCGCCAGGCCGGTGCGGATCGACACGCCATCGGACGCGCCGAACAGCTTGGCCAGCACCCCGATCAGCGCGAACTTGAGCAGCACCGGCAGCACCAGCAGCAACAGCACCAGCCACCAGTTTTCCAGCACCAGGCCGACATTGAGCAGCATGCCGACGGTGATGAAAAACAGTCCGAGCAGGACGTCGCGGAATGGCTTGATATCTTCTTCCACCTGGTGCTTGTACTGGGTCTCGGAAATGAGCATGCCGGCCACGAACGCGCCCAGGGCCAGCGACAGGCCGGCGTGCTCGGTGATCCAGGCCGCGCCCAGGGTGATGAGCAGCAGGTTGAGCATGAACAGCTCTTGCGAGCGGCGCTTGACGACGATGGTGAACCAGGTGCGCATGACCTTCTGGCCGATGAACAGCAGCAGCACCAGCACGATCACCGCTTTCAGGCCGGCCCAGGCCAGCGTTTCGGCCAGTTCCTCGGGCGGCTTGCCGAGCGAAGGAATGAGAATGAGCAGCGGCACCACGGCCAGATCCTGGAACAGCAGGATGCCGATGATCTTGCGGCCATGCTGGCTTTCGAGTTCGAGCCGCTCGGTCAGCATCTTGACCACGATCGCGGTCGACGACATGGCCAGCGCGCCGCCCAGCGCGAACGCGGCCTGCCAGGTGATCTTCAGCGAGGCCGGCAACTGGGTCGAGAGCAGCCACCCGAACAGCACGGTGGCCACGATGGTCAGCACCACCTGGGCCATCCCGAGGCCGAACACGATGCGCCGCATCGCCATCAGCTGCGACAGGGAGAATTCCAGCCCGATCGAAAACATCAGGAAAACAACGCCGAATTCGGCCAGCGTTTCGGTGGTCTTGCTGTTTTCGGCCAGGCCCAGGGCGTGCGGGCCAATCAGGATGCCGACGGCCAGGTAGCCGAGCATGGGCGGCAGGTGCATCATGCGGAAAGCGACCACGCCCAGTACGGCGCTGCCCAACAGAAGGAGGGTGAGTTCTAGTCCTGAAAACATGCGTTGCCGTGTAAAGGAATGGTAAAGGCCGGGCGAAAACACGGGATGACGACCGGGGACCTCGAAAAACCTGCTACGCAACGTCATTTTTGCCCTGCGATGCTCGCCGTACCTTCGTACGGCTGCGCGTCTCGAACAAAACTGACACCGCTCGCTACGGTTTTGCGGGGTTCCCGGCGATTTCTGCGTCTGGCAAGTTTTTTGCTTTCGCAATTCGTTTATACTTCTGCCATGAGTGTAACCCATGAAAAAACAATGCTGAAAGCTTTTGACAAAAACCTCACGCAACGCGCCATGCAACTGGCCCGCGAGACGCTCGAAATCGAAGCGGACGCCATCCGCGCCCTGCACGCACGCCTGGAGACCGACGACAGCGTCGGCCAGGCCGTGGGCCTGCTGATGGAGTGCGGCGGGCGGGTGGTTGTCTCCGGCATGGGCAAGTCGGGCCATATCGCGCGCAAGATCGCCGCCACCCTGGCCTCGACCGGCACCCCGGCCATGTTCGTGCACCCGGGCGAAGCGGCCCACGGCGACCTTGGCATGGTCACCGCGCAGGATGCCTTCATCGCCATCTCGAACTCCGGCGAGACGGCCGAACTGATGGCGATCCTGCCGATCATCAAGCGCATGGGCGCGCCGCTGATCGCCATGACCGGCAACCCGCAATCGAGCCTGGCGCTGCTGGCCGACGTGCACCTGGACGTCTCGGTGGCCAAGGAAGCCTGTCCGCTCAACCTGGCGCCGACCGCCAGCACCACCGTCACGCTGGCGCTGGGCGACGCGCTGGCCGTGGCCCTGCTCGACGCGCACGGCTTCAAGGAAGAAGACTTCGCCCGCTCGCATCCGGGCGGCGCGCTTGGCCGGCGCCTGCTGACCCACGTGCGCGACGTCATGCGCAGCGGCGACGCGGTGCCGAAGGTGAACGCCGACGTGTCGCTGTCGGTGGCCCTGCTCGAAATCACCCAGAAGGGCATGGGCATGACCGCCATCGTCGACGAGGCCCAGCGCCCGGTCGGCGTATTTACCGACGGCGACCTGCGCCGCCTCATCGAGCGCGTGCAGGACTTCACCAAGATCACGATCCGCGACGTGATGCACGCCGACCCGCGCCGCGTCGGTCCCGACCAGCTGGCGGTCGATGCGGTGGCCATCATGGAAGAATTCCGTATCAACCAGATGCTGGTGGTCGACGCCGACGGCAAGCTGGTGGGCGCCCTGCATATCCACGACCTGACCCGCGCGAAGGTAATTTAAATGATCCAGCTCGAACACCTGCAACGCGCCGCCGCCGTCAAGGTCATGATTTTCGACGTCGACGGCGTGCTGACCGACGGCAGCCTGACCTACGGCCCCGATGGCGAAGCGACCAAGACGTTCAATGTGCTCGATGGCCTGGGCATCCAGCTGCTGCAAAAGAGCGGGGTTGCCACCGCCATCATCAGTGCGCGCCAGTCGCCGATCGTGGTGCGGCGCGCGGCCGACCTGGGCATCATGCATGTCCACCAGGGCATCCACGACAAGCGCGTCGCTTTTGCCAAGCTGCTCGAAGCGACCGGCGTGACGGCCGCGCAGTGCGGCTACATTGGCGACGACGTGATCGACCTGCCGCTGCTGCTGCAAGTCGGCTTTGCCGTTACCGTGCCGACCGGCCACCCGGAAGTGCAGTACCGCGCCCATTACGTCACCAAGGCCGGCGGCGGACGCGGCGCCGTGCGCGAAGTGTGCGACATGGTCATGCGCGCGCAGGGCACCTACGAGGCGGCCCTGGCGCCGTACTTCGCCTGATGCCAACCACGGGAGACCACCATGCATAAGCGCACCGCACACCGCTGGCGCCTGACCGCGATCATGGTGGTCGGGACCTTCTTCGCCTTCGGCACCTTCTGGCTGGTCCAGTTGGCGCAAAACGGCGACGCGTCGGTCGATCCGAACAGTTTCAAGAATGAACCCGACTACATCGTCGAACAATTCAGCTTCGTGCGCATGACGCCCGAGGGCAAGCCGCGCTACCTGGTCTCCGGCGCCAAGCTCACGCACCGCCCGATCGACGATTCCTCGGACGTCGAACTGCCGGTGCTGCAGGGTGTCGCGCCCGGCCAGCCGGTCACCACCATCACTTCCCAGCGCGCGCGCATCCGCCACGCCCAGAACCAGGCGGACCTGATCGGCAATGTCAACGTGGTGCGGCCCGAGTCGCCCACCAACCGCGGCATGCAGCTCAAGACCGAAGCGCTGACCGTTTTTACCGACGAAGACCGCATGACCTCCGACCAGCCGGTCCAGGTCACGCTGGGCACCGCCACCATCACCGGGACCGGCATGGACGCGAACAACGCGACGCGCGAGCTCAAGTTCGCCAGCCGCGGGCAGATCGTCTATCCATCGAAAGCGGCGCGCGCAGCGCCACCCATCACAGGTAAACCACAATGAAAAAATTTCTAGCCTTCGCCCTGCTCGGCCTGGCCGCGGCAACCGCGTCCGCCGAAAAGGCCGATGCCGCCAAACAGGCGGTGATCGGTTACGATTCCCTTGAAACCAACGAAGTGACCCAGGTGACCATACTGACCGGGAACGTGGTCGTCACCAAGGGCACCCTGATCCTCAAGTCCGACCGCGCCATCATCAAGGAAACGCCCGAAGGCGACATGTTCGTGACCCTGACCGCCAGCGCCGGCAAGGCCGCCACGTTCCGCCAGAAACGCGACGGCGGCCCGGACCTGTGGATCGAAGGCCAGGCCCAGCGCATCGAATACGATGAACGCAACGACATGATGAAGCTCTTCTCCGGCGCCAAGATCCGCCAGCTGGAAGGCCAGAAGCCGACCAACGAAATCGAGAGCGAATTCATTTCCTACGACAGCCGCAAGGAAGTCTTCGTGGCTCGTAACGACGCCAGCGGCGCCAACAAGCCGGGACAGGGCCGTGGCACCATGATCATCGCGCCGCGCAAGCCGCGCGCGGCACCGGCCACGCCACCGGGCGCAGCGGCGCCAGCACCGGCCACCACGCCAGCGGCGGGAAACCCATGATCGAAACGAAGAATTGCGGCAGCACGCTGATCGTGCGCGGCCTGCAGAAAAGCTACGGCAAGCGCCTGGTCGTACGCGACGTCTCGTTGCAGGTCGACTGCGGCGAAGTGGTCGGACTGCTCGGCCCCAACGGCGCCGGCAAGACCACCTCGTTCTACATGATCGTCGGCCTGGTGCCGTCGGATGCGGGCACCATCGACATCAGCGGGGTCGATATTTCGAGCCTGCCGATCCACCGCCGCGCCACGCTCGGCCTGTCGTACCTGCCGCAGGAAGCGTCGGTGTTCCGCAAGCTGACGGTCGAAGAAAACATCCGCGCCGTGCTGGAACTGCAAAAGGTGGACGGCAAGGCGCTCACCAAGGCCCAGATCAACGAACGCCTCGACACCCTGCTGGCCGACCTGCAAATTGAAAAACTGCGCGAAAACCAGGCCATGACGCTGTCGGGCGGCGAGCGGCGCCGGGTCGAGATCGCGCGCGCGCTGGCGACCAACCCGCGCTTCGTGCTGCTCGACGAACCGTTCGCCGGGGTCGATCCGATCGCCGTCATCGAGATCCAGCGCATCGTGCGCTTCCTCAAGCAGCGCGGCATCGGCGTTCTGATCACCGACCATAACGTGCGCGAAACGCTGGGCATCTGCGACCGCGCCTACATCATCAACCAGGGTGCGGTGCTCGCCTCCGGTCGACCCGACGACATCATCGCCGATGAATCCGTGCGCCGGGTCTACCTGGGCGAACATTTCCGGATGTAGGCATGAAACAGTCCCTTCAACTACGCACCTCCCAGCACCTCGCCCTTACGCCCCAGCTGCAGCAGTCGATCCGGCTGCTGCAGTTGTCGACCCTGGAACTGCACCAGGAACTGGAACAGCTGTTAAGCGACAATCCGCTGCTCGAACGGCTCGACGATCCGCTCGATCATTCGGTGCGCCTGCTCGGTGATGGCGCCATCAGCAGCACCTCGACGCCGACCGAAGCGGCGCCCGAGCCGGGGGCGCAGGATGCGCCGGCGCCGGCCGAAGGCGAAGGCTTCGAGGGCGGCGAGGCGGATAGCCCGGCCAGCAGCAGCGACAACGATGGCGAATGGGGCGACCTCGGCCGCGCCAAGACCTCCGACGACGAGGATTCGCGCCCGCAGCTCGAAGCGTCCGCCACCACCTTGCGCGAGCACCTGATGGAGCAGATGCGCGTGACCGTGCTGGAGCCGCGCGACCGCGCGCTGGTCGAACTGATCGTCGACGCCGTCGACGACAATGGCTACCTGACCGAAACGCTGGAAGAGATCCACGAGCGCATGCCGCCCGAGCTGGAAATCGAAATCGAGGAATTGCGCACCGCGCTGGCGCTGCTGCAAAGTTTCGACCCGATCGGCGTGGGCGCGCGCAATGCGTCCGAATGCCTGGCGTTGCAGATCCGGCGCATGCCGGGCGTGGCGCTGGTGACGCGGCGCATGGCGCTGACCATCGTCGAGAACCATCTGACCTGGTTCGCCCAGCGCGAATTCAACAAGCTGAAAAAAGCGCTCGACTGCGACGACGAGGACTTGCGCGAGGCGCAGACCGTGATCCGCCAGTGCAATCCGCATCCGGGCGCGGAGTTCGCGTCCGACGTGTCGGACTACGTGGTGCCGGACGTGATCGTGCGCAAAGCGAAAAACGGCTGGTCGGTGATGCTCAATAACGACGTCATGCCGCGCCTGCGCGTGAACAGCATGTACGCCGCGCTGCTCAAGCAGGGCAAGGGCGAAGGGCAGATGGGCGCGCAGCTGCAGGAAGCCAAGTGGCTGATCAAGAACATGCGCCAGCGCTTCGATACCATCTTGCGGGTGGCCGAAGCGATCGTCGAACGCCAGCGCAATTTCTTCTCGCACGGCGCGGTGGCGATGCGTCCGCTGGTGCTGCGCGAAATCGCCGACACGCTCGGGCTGCACGAAAGTACGATCTCGCGCGTGACCACGCAAAAGTACATGATGACGCCGCACGGCATGTTCGAGCTGAAGTATTTTTTCGGCAGCCACGTGGCCACCGAAGCGGGCGGCGAAGCGTCATCGACGGCGATCCGCGCGCTGATCGTGCAGCTGACCAGCGCCGAGGATCCCAAAAGCCCTCTGTCGGACAGCAAGATCGCCGACATGCTGGGCGAGCAGGGCATGGTGATCGCGCGCCGCACGGTCGCCAAGTACCGCGAAGCGCTCAAGATTCCGCCGGTCGCCCTGCGCAAGTGCCTGTAGGGCGTTCAGGGTTGCGCGGTGCCTAGAAAAACTCCGGGTGCTCGCGCAGCAGCAGCTGTTCGTACTGGTTGACCGCCTTGAACTGTTCCAGCCCCGGCGCCATGCGCCGGCCGGCGTCCCAGCTGCGCCAGGCACGCGCCATGTCATAGCTTTTGAACAGCGCGTCGCCCATATCCTTGTAGGCTCCGGCCAGCGCCGGATTGGCGCGCAAGACGCTGGCGTACAGCGGCAGCGCGCCGCGTACGTCGCCCAGCTTGGCGCGCCAATTTGCTTCAAACAACGCCAGCATGTGCTGTTTGTGGGTGTTGAGCTTGCGCAGTTCCTGCAGCGTGGCGAGCGCCGCCTCCATCTCCGCCTTCCCCTTGGACCGTATCGCCGCCGCAAACGCGCGCACTTGCGGGTCGGCGTTGAGCAGCACCTTCTGCTCCGGGGTCGGCATTTTCATCGGATCACCGCTGACAAACGCCAATTCGGACATGCCGAGCATGGCGTCGAAGGCGCGCTTGTCGGCGAACGCTTGTGCGATCCCGGTCTCGAACGCTTGCCTGGTTGCCGCCGTCGGCGGGGCCGCATTCGCCTGCGCCTTGTCGAGCAGCTGATCGAGTTCGTTAGCCGCTGCCGCGCGCGGCTTGTACGGCTTGAGGTCGTAGCTGGCCGGAGCGCTTTGCCTGAGCGCGCTGACCGTATAGGTACGCGTCTGGCTGTGGCCGACCTGCTTGTGGTGCATCACGAAGCCGGCCGGCACGCGCTTTTCGCTGGCCAGGCGCGCCAGCACCAGCGGATGGCCGCCGAAACGGTAGCGCATCATGCGCTCGAACAGGGCCGCGTCGCCGGCGTTGACGCGGGTGCCGCCGGCAGGGATGTGCGCCAAGGGATTGCCGTCGACCGCCAGCACGGTGGCGCCGGCCTCGGTAGATTCGGACAGCTTGCGTGGCGCCGACGTGATCGACAAATTATGCTCGTCGAAGACCGGGTCGAACGAGGGCGGTTCGACGTTGGCCATGATCAGGGCCTTGTTCATGGAAGCCCGGTTTTTCAATTCCTGCATGCGAAAGCCGACGCCATCGAACAGCGAGTAGTCGACATAGCTGCCACTGGCCAGGTCGATCTGATAGCGGCGCCGGTTCGCCAGGTCGTAAATCATCGTTTCGCCCGCGCTGCTCACCGACAAATAGCGTTCGCCCAGCAAAACCTTGTACTGCTTGACCTCGTCCGGTGGCGGATTGTCGCCGTGCGAGGCGACCTTGTATTTGGTGGCGACGCTCAGGTCGAAACTGAGGGCGGCAAAGGCTGGGGCACTGGCGCACAGGGCGCCGGCCAGGAGCAGGCGCGGCAGGGAGATGAAGGCGGAGCGTTTGAACATATCGGCATCGGGAAATTGGCGGGGGAAGCGATTGTAGGGGAAGTCCGTTGTCTTATATATATCGACTTACATACCTGCTACTTTCCGATCCCCGCGGTATCGCGAGGATATACCGCAGCGAATATATCGCCTATTTCCCCTTGATTCCTGGCGTCTTTGTGCTTACCTTGTGCTATGCCGAATAACTGATACACTTGGTTCTACACGAGGGAAAGTTGCTCGGGTACAAAAATGAAGGAGTTGAATACCATTAAACCCATTAATCGATTGGCAATTTTTCGGACCAGCATGACCAGATCGTCCGTGCAGTAATAACGCTGTTCCTCTGCGCTGCCATGCGTACGAACCGATAGTAACAAGAAGTGCCATTATCATTAGGAGTGTATGTATGAATCTCACAATCAGTGGACATCATCTTGAAGTAACGCCAGCCATCCGTGAATACGTACAAAGCAAGCTTGAGCGCGTAAGGCGCCATTTCGATCAAGTGATCGATATTGCAGTCATCCTCACCGTCGACAATCTGACGGAAAAAGAAAAACGTCAAAAGGCCGAGATCAACCTGCGCCTGTCGGGCAAAACCGTGTATGTGGAAAGCCTGTCGCACGATCTCTACGCCGCCATCGATACCCTGATCGACAAACTGGATCGTCAGGTCATGAAGTACAAAAACAAGATCCAGGACCACAATCACCAGGCCATCAAGCACCTGCCTGAAGAGATGCCTGAAGAAGAGACGCCGTCGGCCGCATAAGCAGGCCCCGTCCCACTCGCCAAAGGGCGCCCGCGTGGCGCCCTTTTTGCATCCATGCGCGATAAAATAGCGCTCTTTTCCTCTTCCATCAGCCAGCCATGAGCGAATTCGTCCAGACCCGCGTTGCCAACCGTACCGGCATGATTACCCTCGACCGTCCCAAGGCCCTCAATTCGCTGTCGCTGGCGATGGTGCGCGAGCTCACTGAGGTGTTAAGCGCATGGCGTATTGATCCCGCCATCGATGCCGTGGTCATTGGCAGCAGCAGCGACAAAGCGCTGTGCGCCGGCGGCGATATCCGCTTTTTCCACGATTGCGGCCATGCCACGCCGATGGGCGGCAGCGCGCTGCTGGAAGATTTTTTCACCGAAGAATACGCGCTCAATCACCTGATTCATTTTTACCCGAAGCCATATATCGCGCTGATGGATGGCGTGGTGATGGGCGGCGGCATGGGCATTGCGCAGGGCGGTCCCGAGTGCCGCATCCGCATCGTCACCGAGAAAACCAAGATGGCCATGCCCGAGGTGAATATCGGCCTGTTTCCGGATGTGGGCGGCAGCTATTTCCTGTCGCGCGCGCCGGGGCAACTGGGGCAGTATCTGGGCTTGAGCGGCCTGACCATCGGCGCGGCCGATGCCTTGTACGTCGGGCTGGCCGACCTGTTCGTGCCGCAGGCGCAGATGGGCGCGCTCAAGGAACTGATCGAGGCCACTCCGGGCGCGCAGCTGCGCGCGGCCATCGGTGCGTTTGCAGCGCCGTTTTCCGCTGACGCGGGCGCATCGACCCTGGCCGCGCAGCGCGATGGCATCGACCGCCATTTCGGCGCCGGCTCGGTCGCGGCCATCATGGCCTCGCTCGAAGGCGATGACGGCGAGTTCGCGCAAAAGGCGCTGGCCGCGATGCGCCAGCGTTCCCCATTGATGATGTGCGTGACGCGCGAACTGCTGCTGCGCGGTGCAGCACTCGATGTCGCCGATTGCCTGCGCATGGAACGCACCGTGGTGCGCCACAATTTCGAGCACGGCGAAGTGCTCGAAGGCGTGCGCGCGCTGGTCATCGACAAGGACAACGCGCCCAAGTGGAATCCGGCCAGCCTCGATCAGGTCGACGCGCCGATGGTCGAGCGCTTTTTTGCGCCGGTGTGGCCGGCAGCCGCGCATCCGCTGCGCCATCTGGATTGACGTGATGCCCGGGGCGCGGCGTGGCATATGATCTTTACGTCGGCCCCGGCAACTGGCGTGATGGCCCGCGCGATCACGTCGGCAGCATCGATTTCGGCGAGCTGCCCGCCTTCGCGCGCCTTGTCAAACGCGGCGATGATGATTTGATCGAACGGATGTCCAAGCTGTTCGACGACCAGGCCTTCGACCTGGGCGACATCGAACGGGCCCTCGACGCGCTGCTGCCGCTGCTGCACGCCAGCCTGCAAGCGGATGAACGCACCTTGCTGCACAAGCTGATCGCCGTGCTGTCCTTTGCCAGCCGCAGGCAGCAGGGGCTGTTCTGCATATCCGACTGAATCCAGTGGCGCTTGACCTTGTGTGACAAATGTCGCATACTTGCCCTATCAGTCACAAATGGAGCATCGTCATGTCGGTCATTCCTTCGGTTTCAGAACTGAGCCTGCTCAAAGTCCTCTGGAAGGACCAGCCCCTGAGCGCGCGCGAACTGCACGAGCGCGCCGTCGCGGAACTGGACTGGTCGTTTTCTTCGACCCGCAAGACGCTTGAACGCATGCTCGACAAGCAGATGGTGTCGCAGCATGCGCAGCACGGTGTGCAGGTCTACCGCGCCCAGCTCGACAAGGTGACGACCCTGGCCGCCTTTGCGCGCGACTTCGGACGCCGCGTGATGGAGATCGACGCGCCGCTGCCCGTCAATATGTTCACCGGCAGTAAACTGGTCGACCAGCAGGAACTCGCGGAACTCGAACAGATGCTGCAAGACTGGCCCGACGCGAAGGACTGAGCATGCTGAACGCGATCGCCTTTCCCTTCCTTAAAGCGAGCATCACCTGCGGCATTGCGGCCGCCGTTATCCTGGCGCTGCTCTCGCTCGCGACGCGCGCGTGGCCGGTGCTGGCCGGGCACCGCTCGGTGTGGCTCTGGTCGCAGGCGGCCATCGCTTGCGCCTTCGTGCTCGCGCTGCTGCCGCACAGCGCCAGTTACAGCGTACTGCCGGCCATCGAGATCGAACGTTCGGCGGCCGTCGCCGCGAAGCCGCCGCAGCACGTTGGGGCGGATGACGTGGATGGTGCCGACGACGACGTCGATGTCATCGAGCTGCTCGCGCAAGCCTGGCTGGCGCTGTATGCGGCTGGCCTGCTGGCCGCCGGCACACGCTGGATGCATGCGCAGCGCGGCCTGCGCGCCTTGCTGGCCAGCGCGCGCCCGCTCGACGCCCCGGCACTGGCGCAGCACGCGGGCTTTGGCGCCGATCCGGTGGCTGCGCTGCTGCGGCGCGGCCTGCGCATATCCGAAACCGATGCCGCCATCTCGCCCATGCTGACCGGCCTCGCGCGGCCACACTTGCTGCTGCCGCGCCATCTGCGCAGCTTCAGCGACGAGCAGCAGCGCCTGATCGTCGCCCATGAACTGACCCACTGGCAGCGCCGCGATCCCTTGTGGCTGCACGCGGGCATGCTGCTGCAAACCCTGTTCTGGTTCAATCCCCTGCTGGCTGTGCTGACCCGGCGCCTGAACTGGGCGCAGGAACTGGGATGCGACCGCGCCGTGCTGGCCGGCCGCCCTGCGCAGCAGCGCAAGCAGTATGCGGCCGCCCTGGTGGCCCAGCTCAAGGTGCAGCAGGAAAGCTTCGGCGTGCCGACAGCCAGCATCGCCTTTGGCCATGGCGACACCGCATCGCTGCGCGCCAGGGTGGGCCTGATCCGCGAGCAGGGATTGCGCGCGGCCGGCTTGCCGGGCAAGGCCGCGGTGGCCGCCGCGCTGGTGTCGGTGCTGGGCGCGAGCCTGTTCCTGCAACCGGCGTTCGCCTGGCGCGCGCTGGAAGCCACCGCGCCAGCAGCGGCACCCGCCGCCAGCGCGCCGCAGCAGTGGCGGATGCCGGTCGACCGCGTGCGCGTCACCAGCTTTTACGGCGCCGCGCGCAAGAACCTGGAAGACGGCCATCACGGCATCGACTTCGCCGCGCGCACCGGCACGCCCGTGCTGGCGGCAGCCAGCGGCACCGTGCTCGCATCGACTGCGCAGTACGAAGGCGGGCCGCAATACGGCGATGTGATCGTGATCGAACATGCCAACGGCGTGCGCTCGCTGTACGCTCACCTGAGCGTGCGTTCGGCGCAGCCGGGCCAGGTGGTGCGCGCCGGCGAGATGATCGGCCTGGCCGGTGACACCGGCAAGGTCACCGGTCCCCACCTGCATCTGGAAGCCTTCCGTAACGGCGAGCGCATCGATCCGCAGCGGATGCTGACGTCCCTCGACGCCTATGCCACTTCGCAGGCGCTGCGCAAGCGTCCCGCCAAACTTTAACCAACTCCCCCGGTCAGGCGCGGTTTCCCCTGCGGCGCAGCAGCGCCGCAGGGCTGTGCTCGTCCCTGAACACCATCGAAGGAAACCCATGCAGATCCGTCCGTATGCCTGCGCCTGCGCGCTGGCTTTATCCTCGCCTGCGCTGGCCGCCGACGTGCTTCCCAAAATCGAAATCGCGGGCGCCCGTTACGACCAGCGCAGCGAGGAAACGGCCGCCAGCCTGGTGGTGGGACGCGAAGAGCTGATGCGCCATGGCGACCGTTCGCTCGGCGACGCCCTCAAGCGCGTGCCCGGCATCACCATCGGCGGCGGCGGCGGGCGCGCCAGCGATATCCGCCTGCGCGGCCTGGGTAACGGCTACACGCAGGTGCTGCTCAACGGCGTGGCCGCGCCGGCCGGCTTTTCGCTTGAATCGCTGGCGCCCGAATTGATCGAACGGGTCGAGATTGCGCGCGGCGCCTCGGCGGCGACGAGCATGCAGGCCATCGCCGGCAGCGTCAACATCGTGCTGCGCAAGTCGGCCACGCGCCTGCGCGCCACCGTCAAGGCAGGGCTGGACACGCAGCACGGCCGGCCCTCGCCCAGCCTGGGCGGAGAATTCAGCGGCAAGGACGATGCGTTTTCGTATTCGGTTCCGGTGAGCCTGTCGTATTCGCCCTTGCCCGCGCCGTCGCACGAGGAAGAGACGGGGCCCGGCCTGCGCCGCAGCACACGCCTGAACGAAGTCAACACCACGCGCCTTGCGAGCCTGTCGCCGCGCGCCAACTGGAAGCTGGCCAACGGCGACACGCTCGGCTTGCAGGCCTTCCTCAGCAACAGCCGGCGCGCGACCGATGCATGGGCCAGCGAGACCACGCAGGAAGGGGCGCCGACCCTGCATCCGCAGCGCGCCGCAGTGTTCAGCATGCCGGCGACATGGCTGCGCGCCGATCTGGAATGGGCGCGCAGCCTGGGCGAGGGCGCGCGCATCGAAGCGAGGGGCGGCATCCACCGCAGCCGGCGCGAGTCCGACTTCGAGTTCGGCGATGTGATCAATGGCAGGCGCGCGCCCGCGCTCAACCTGGTCACGTCCGAGTTGCGCGAAGGCGGCTACCACGCGGGCGCCAGCTGGACGCGGCCTGTGGGCGGCGGTCACACGCTCACGGCCGGCTGGGATGGCGCGCACACGACGCGCAGCCAGACCCGCGTTGCCAGCGAACGCGATACCTTCGACGAGGCGCCGCTCCTGACCGACAACCGCTATCACGGCATCATCGACCGGCTTGGCGTGTTCGCGCAGGATGGCTGGGAGATCAGCCCCGCGTGGTCGCTCTCGGCCGGCCTGCGCTGGGAAACGCTGTGTACCTCGGTCGCCGAAGCCGGCGTGGCGGCGGTGCGCCAGCGCAGCGTGATCCCCGCGCCGGTGCTGCAAGCGCTGTACAAACCGGCCGCCGGCCACCAGCTGCGCGCGGGACTGGCCCGCACCTACAAGGCGCCCGCGATGGGCAGCCTGATCCCGCGCCGCTACACGGTCGACAACAACAACAGCGCCACCAATCCGCACAGCGAGGGCAACCCGGCGCTGCGGCCCGAAAAAGCCTGGGGCCTCGATGCCGGCTACGACCGCCACATCGGCAAGGATGGCTTGCTGGCGGCCAGCGCTTACGTGCGCCGCATCGACCACGTGACGGTCACGCGGCTGTTCCAGGATGGCGCGGATTGGGTATCGACGCCGGCCAACCAGGGCAGGGCGAGCGCGCGCGGCATCGCGCTGGAAGCGAAGCTGCCGCTGCCCGGTGTGGCGCGCGCGGCGTTGAACGGCAACGTGGCGCGCAACTGGTCGCGCATCGACAAGGTACAGGGGCCGGACAACCGGCTGGCGGAGCAGGCGCCGCTCACGGCCAGCCTGGGCATCGATGTGCGCGCCGCGCTGACGGTGGGGGCGAGCTTCACGTACGCGCGCGGTGCGGTGACGCGCTACTCGCCCGTATGGCGCGAATGGAATGGCGGCACGCGCTTGCTGGATATGTATGTCTTGTGGGGAGCGGGCAAGCAGACGCGCCTGCGGGTCGGACTGAGCAATGTGCTGCGGCGTTCAAACGTTTCGCAGTCGGACCATGGCGGCGACGGCGGCATGCGCTCCACCAGGCGCGAGCTGACGCCCGGCGCGGCGCTACGCATCACGTTCGAGCATGATGTTGAACGGCCCAAATGAGCCGGCGGGTCAGGACTGTTCGCGGTGCCTGAGCACGACCCGTTCGGTCGGGCTGAAGTAGGCGGCGAGGCGCTCGGCCATGTACACCGAGCGATGCTGCCCGCCGGTGCAGCCCAGCGCCACGGTCAGGTAGCTGCGGTTGTCGGTCTTGAACGACGGCAGCCACTTCTCGACGAAGGCGCGGATGTCTTCCAGCAGTTCGGCCGCGCTGGGCTGGGCGTCGAGGAAGGCGATCACCGGCGCATCCATGCCGGTGAGGGGGCGCAGCGTCAGGTCGTAGTAGGGATTGGGCAAGGCGCGCACGTCGAATACGAAGTCGGCGTCGAGCGGTACGCCCAGTTTGAACGCGAACGACTCGAAAAAGAGCGTGAGCGGCGCGCGTTCGATCTCGACCAGTTCCTTGATCCACGCGCGCAGCTTGTTGGCTGACAGGTCGGACGTGTCGATCACGTGGCCCAGCTGTTCGATGGCGGACAGGCGCTCGCGCTCTTCGAGAATGCACTCGATCAGGGTGCGGCGCGAAGCGGGATTTTCATCGGGACGCAGCTGGTGCGACAGCGGATGGCTGCGCCGCGTTTCGGAAAAGCGCGCGACCAGCGAGTGCGTGTTCGAGGTCAGGAACATGACCTTGATGTCGTGGCCCTGGTCTTTCAGCAAACGGATGTTGGTGGGCAGTTCGACCAGCGACTGGGCGCTGCGCGCATCGACCGCGACGGCGGCGCAGGCAGTGCCGTCCGCGATCAGCGCGTCGATCAGGCTCGGTAACAAGGCTGGCGGAAGGTTGTCGACGCAGTAGTAGCCTGCATCTTCAAGCACGTTGAGGGCGACCGATTTGCCCGATCCGGAAATACCTGTAATGAGTACAATGCGCATAGGCCCGATGATACCCCAAGCGGGTGGGCTTTGCTTAGGCACTATGCATGATTCTCAACAGGCAACAGAGATTTTACAACGGTCTTTGGCGCTACCTGTGCGTACAGCTAGGTTTAGTCGCTGCTCATCGCCTGGTGAAGCAGGGGGCTCAGGGAGCACCGCTCCGTGCCTGCGAAACGGTGTGTCCTTGCAAGGGCTTACCGCGTAAACAGACCTGGTTTGAACAGCGATCCGTGAGCAGAACCGCGCCGTCAATGCACTGGCAGCGACCCAGGCCGCAGCCGACGCACGGCGCCCAAGCCCAGCATCTCGCAGCGGCGAACGGCAAGCGCTACGAGAATGCCTTGGCCCAGGTCTGGAACGCCAAGCAGTTTCGCGCTGGCTGGGCATGAGCTGGTGATCGTACTGATGGCGGAGGGTAATCACGACCTGGCATCATCCATGTGGTTGCGGGCAATAGTGGCGCGCAACACTGTGACGCCGGAAATGCTGGCTGCAGCATGAGCCTCCGCGCCCGCCGATGCAACGCCACGCCGACGCTGACCGAGCGCTTCGCCGACGCGGTCCAGATCGTCAAGTTGGAATGCACCTGCGGTGCGCACGGCGCCACGCTCATGTACACGAAGCCGGAGGACAGGACCAAGATGATCCAGGCGGCAGAGGATGGATGGAATTTATCTGCTGCCCTTGGGGTGGTGCAAGCGGATATTATTCGGGCGAAGTAAAGAGGTACGATGCAAGAATTTCTCGCATTCTGCCAATATCGGCTCTAATTGATGTGCTTGCCCCCCCCTTTTCAGCAGCCTCGATCTTTCTTGCCAGAAGCTCTTCCATTTTCTGCTTTGCTGCCGGGTATCGTGAAGCTAAAATCCCCCACGTTTGAAAACCGTAGATGCGCCTAAACATCTCAGATGGCAGAAGATCTGGAATCGGATTGTCATGAATCCAAACTAGTGCTTCCAACGCCGCCTCATAATTGCCCTCCCCGATTAGGTCGCATGCACTCATAAAAGTGTCTCTTAACTTTTCCATCTGCAAATGTTGATCCATAACGCAACTCCGTATCGCAAAAGCGATTTAGACCGCACTAATGATCGTAAGTTTCGTAGGAGTGATTTTTCAACCACTTATCTTTTCCGTATCCGTCAACCCACTTCCAATCACCGGAATAGCAGCTCTCCGCGCATCTTTTGTAAAACTTGGTTGCCTCTTGGTAGCATTCTTCCAAGCTTTTTGGGTTGAACATTGTAATGGTGCAAATCCAGTTTTGCTTAAGTGCTGCGGGAACGCACAAATCCGTTACGCACTTCGGCGGGTTTTTGGACCACTCTTCATAGGACTTGGGCGGACCGTCATTTCCGCCACCACCGCCACCACCACCACCTCCTCCGCCGCCCGTTGGAATGCGGCGGGGTCCGCCGACAGGCCAGTCGCCTCCGCCGCGAGTTCCCGGCGCTTCAACGATGCAGGGAATCGGACTTTTCTCCTCGCAAATCGGATCGGCTTCGCTCGAATGTTGTCGGTCGATAAGGACTGATATCCCCTTCTCAATGGCGAAAGCGGCTGCGATTTCTTTTTCATTTGGAATGACCGTCTTTTTTTTAAAAACAACTTTTCGGCCGGTGCCGTTTTCCACGATCGATTGGATATTTCCATTTTCGTCATAGATAGACGTGATTGCCCTGCCATCGGAATACGTGATTCCTTGGAGGCGACCATTGCGGTCGTAGAGATACGTTCCAACAGTTCCGTCCGGCCGTGTCTCAGACTGAGTTTTACCGTTTACAACCGTACGCTTTGTTTGTAGAGCCATCTGGATAGCTAGCTTAGCAATCGTAGAATCGATTGCTTTTTGTTCCGGCGATACATCCGCCTTGGTTACGGTTAGTGTTTTGGCTTCAACAGGGCTGCTCGCGAAGGCTTCGGCGCTTGCCAGTCCGAATACCCATAAAGCAGAAAAAATTTTTGACGTCAATTTCTTGTTCATATCAACTCCCATTCGGATCGTTATGACTCTTAGTCAATGAAGGCTTTTCCGAGCACTGATTTTTATCCTAATAAAACCAACTAAATGGGGGTTGTTCCAGATCAAAAGAATCGGGCGAACTTCTGCCTGTGCGTGATGTCGCACGAGCCTGAGATGCGAGGGCGAGATACGTGGGCTATACTGTATGGATGTACAGCATAGTCAAAAGATGACGAGTTCGCGGGGCGCGTCGGCCCGACCGGGACATATATGCGGACCCTGGCGCTGCCCCATCTGACGATGTGCGCGGTAGAGACGTGGCGTGAACTGAAGTTGTTCGCAGTTGGGACGGATGCGCGACCGGAGCCGATCATCCCGGTGCTCTTTGAGCCGCAGCTCGTGGCGATGCACGGGAACAGAATGCTGTTTCGCGGATTGGAGCGGCAAGGCCATCAGCGCGATCCGAATGCGGTGTCCATCATGCAGGAGTAGTCAGTTCAGATCACGAGGGGGGAGGGAAGTTACAGGGTGTAGCTCCGTGCCTGCGGAACGGTGTGCCCTTGCAAGGGCACACTCCGTAAACAGGCCTGGTCTGAACTCATCGCCTGGTGAAGCAGGGGTTTCACGGAGCATGGCTCCGTGCCTGTGGAACGGTATGCCCTTGCAAGGGCACACTCCGTAAACAGGCCTAGTCTGAACTCATCGCCTGACGCTGACGTTCCATGAATTCCTGTAACGTATCGATGCCGCGCAACTGAAGAATCGTATTTCGGACCGCCGCTTCGAGCAATACAGCGATGTTGCGACCGGCCGCCACGGGAATCACCACCTTGCGAATCGGCAGTCCCAATACATCCTCGGTCGGGAACAAAAACGGCAAGCGCTCGACTTCTTCTTCCAGCGCGCTGCGGCGCACGAGATGGACGATCAGCTTGAGGCGCATCTTGCGCCGCACGGCTGTCTCGCCAAAGATCGCCTTGATATCCAGCAGCCCCAGGCCGCGCACTTCCAGCAGGTTTTGCAGTAGCGCCGGGCAGCGTCCTTCGATCATGTTCGGCGCGATGCGCGAGAACTCCACCGCATCGTCGGCCACCAGCCCATGGCTGCGCGAAATCAGTTCCAGTCCCAGCTCGCTCTTGCCCAGGCCCGAGTCGCCGGTAATGAGCACGCCCACGCCCAGCACGTCCATGAACACGCCATGCATGATGATGCGCTGCGCGAGCTTCTTGGACAGGTACACGCGCAAGAAGTCGATCACCTGCGCGGCCGGCAGCGGCGTGGAAAACAAGGGGATGTTCTGCTCGTCGCAGATGGCCAGGATATCGGGCGGCGTATCGAGACCCTGCGCGATGATCAGCGCCGGCGGCCCGCCGGCAATGAGCTCGCCGATGACGTGGCTGCGCGAGCCGGATTTAAGCCGGTGGTAATACGTCAGTTCCTGGTGTCCGAATACCTGGATGCGGCCCGGGTGGATCAGATTCAGGTGGCCGACCTGGTCGGCGGCGGAGGCGACGTCGCCCGAAATGAGGCGTTCGCCGCCGGGAAAGCCGGCGAACCAGCCCAGCTGCAGACTTTCGCGATTGTCGTCGTACAGCCGTTGGATGGTCAGCGGAGTTTGCAGCATGAACGGGTCTTCAGAAAAGTGAGGGCGCCAACGCGCCCGGCACCAGGAAGTTTAACCCAGTGCTTGCAGACTTGGTTGCCAATTGACGATGCGCGCATGGACCGATTTCGGGTCCGGATCGGTGGCCAGCGCTGTGCGGAAACCGTCGTCGGAAAACATCTCGGCGATCTCGGACAAAATCTCAAGGTGCTGCTGGGTCACATGATCGGGAATGAGCAGGAAGAACAGCAGGTTGACCGGCTGGCCATCGGGCGACTCGAACGGAATCGGTTCGAGCAGCCGCACGAAGGCGGCCAGCGGCGACTTGAGGCTTTTGCTGCCCTTGATGCGCCCGTGCGGCACGGCCACGCCATGGCCGAGCCCGGTTGAGCCCAGGCGCTCGCGCGCAAACAGGTTGTCCGAAACGGTCGAGCGGGCAATTCCGCAGTTGTTCTCGAAGATCAGCCCGGCTTGCTCGAAAGCGCGCTTTTTGCTGGACACTTCGAGATCAAGCAACACGTTCTCGAGCGATAAAATTTTGCTAAGGTTTGTCATAACGCTGAGTATTGGTGCGATGCACAAGGGTGCTTGCGAGCCAGAATTATAGGCCTGTTTGCCAGCTGTGTAATCGGAATTCGTTGTCGATCCATATCAAGTCTGCATTGACATTTCGCAAGATGAGTAGCGATTCATACAAGCCGGAAAACCTGGGCCAGGGGCGGGTGTCGAAAATTTGAATTTCCGCCATGAAATTGAGGATTTTGCACACAAATGCTGGTCCTTAACGCAGTTTGCCATTTTTCCTGTGCTTGCTGCCCGTTTTTTCAGCGCGGCATGTGCTCACGCGCCTGTTGTCTTATTACAAAGTCGGTGGCCGTTATCTGTCGCCCGAAAAGCACACTCGTTCCCTTCCCGATCAAGGTATTCCCGCGTAGCAATGCCGTCAAGCGTGCGCGCAGGGGGAAACCAGTCCCCTTGCGCTGCCTCAAACGTCACTGGCGGGCGGTGCGCAGATTGGGCGGACGGCCCGAACTGAAGTTGCTGCGCCAAGGGTTGATGTCCAGTCCGCCGCGGCGGGTATAGCGGGCGTACACAGCCAGCTTTTGCGGCGCGCACTGGCGCAGGATGTCGGTAAAGATGCGCTCGACACATTGCTCATGGAATTCATTGTGTTCGCGAAAGCCGATCAGGTATTTCAGCAAGCCTTCCTGTTCGATCTGCGGGCCGACGTAGTGAATCTGCACACTGGCCCAGTCCGGCTGACCGGTGACCAGGCAGTTCGACTTGAGCAGGTGCGAGACGAGCTTTTCCTCGACCGGCGCTGCGTCCTTCGCGGCCTTGAGCAGGGCGGGCGAGGGGGAGTAATGATCGATCTCGACGTCGAGGCGGTCCAGCAGCACGCCGTCGAGTTCGCCCATCTTGACGGTGTTGAAGGCGTGCGGTTCGATCAGGGTGATGTGGACCGGCGCGCCGAAGCCGCCCGCCAGGTCTTCGTGCAGCAGGGCCAGCAAGGCGTCGCTGCTGGACAGGCGCGTCTGGTTGAACGAATTCAGGTATAGCTTGAAGGATTTCGATTCGACGATGTTGGGCGAGTCGGCCGGCACCGTGATCGTGGCGATCGCCACCTGGGGTTTGCCGCGCATGTTCAGCCACGAGATTTCGTAGGCGTTCCAGATATCGACACCGAAGAAGGGCAGGGTGCCGGTGAGCTGGAGTTCATCGCGCTTGCCCTGGCGCGGGATCGGAAACAGCAAATCCGGCGCGTATTGGGTTTGGTAGGCGGACGTTTTGCCCAGGGGGGATAGAGCGGCGGTGTTGGTCATATCGATTCAGTCAAATTCAAGCACCGTCGCCCCGCGCAGGCGGGAGCGACGGCGATCAGGTCAGCGAGGGTAGTGGCATCACCCCAAAAACATCTTATACACCGGATTGGCACTCTCATCCCAGTGACGGTATCCGAGCGTGGTGAGGAACAGGCGGAACTCTTCCATTTCCTCGGCCGGCACTTGCAAGCCCACCAGAATCCGCCCCACATCGCCGCCTTGATTACGGTAATGGAACAGCGAGATATTCCAGTTCGGCGCCATGCTGTCGAGGAAGCGCATCAGCGCGCCCGGGCGCTCGGGGAATTCAAAACGATACAGCAACTCGTCATGGGCCAAGGTACTCTTGCCGCCTACCAAATGGCGGATGTGCAGCTTGGCCAGTTCGTCGTGCGTCAAATCGAGTGTCTTGAAGTCGTTCTGCTCGAAGGTGCGCGCCAGCACGCCGGACTCGCCGCGGCTGGCAATCTGCACGCCCACGAACACGTGCGCCTGGGCCGCATCGCTGACCCGGTAGTTAAACTCGGTCACATTGCGCGGCCCGATCAGCGCGCAAAAGCGCTTGAAGCTGCCGCGCTGCTCGGGAATGGTCACCGCGAACACCGCCTCGCGCGCTTCGCCCAGTTCCGCGCGCTCGGCCACGAAACGCAGGCGGTCGAAGTTCATGTTGGCGCCGCAGGCGATCGCCACCAGGGTCTCGCCGCGCACCGGGTTCTTGCTCATCGCCGAACGCTCGATATACGCCTTGGCGCCGGCCACCGCCAGCGCGCCGGATGGTTCCAGGATCGAGCGCGTATCCTGGAACACGTCCTTGATCGCCGCGCAGATCGCATCGGTATCGACCAGGATGATTTCGTCCACGTACAGCTGCGCCAGGCGGAAGGTCTCTTCGCCCACCAGGCGCACGGCGGTGCCGTCGGCGAACAGGCCCACGTCGGACAGGGTCACGCGCTGGCCCGCTTTCAGGCTGCGCGCCATCGCATCCGAATCGGTCGACTGCACGCCGATGATCTTGATGTCCGGGCGGATCTGCTTGACGTACGCCGCCACGCCGCCGATCAGGCCTCCGCCGCCAATGGCCACGAAAATCGCATGGATCGGGCCCGAATGCTGGCGCAAGATCTCCATGCCCACCGTGCCCTGGCCGGCAATGACGTCCGGATCGTCGAACGGGTGCACAAAGGCGAGGTTCTGTTCTTTTTCGAGCGTCAGGGCGAAGTTATAGGCGTCGGTGTACGAGTCGCCGTGCAAAATGACTTCGACATGGGCGCCGCCGAATGCCTTGACCGCATCGACCTTCACGCTCGGCGTGGTGGTTGGCATGACGATCACCGCGCGGCAGCCGATCTTGGCCGCCGACATGGCCACGCCCTGCGCGTGGTTGCCGGCCGACGCGCAGATCACGCCGCGCTTGAGCTGTGCCGGCGCCAGGTTGGCCATCTTGTTGTACGCGCCCCGCAGCTTGAAACTGAACACGCTCTGCATGTCTTCACGCTTGAAGTAAATGCGGTTCTCCATGCGCTGCGACAGGATCGGCGCCAATTCGAGCGGCGTTTCGGTGGCAACGTCATAGACGCGGGCGGTCAGGATTTTTTTGAGGTAGTCGATAGTCATAGTCTGCAAACAAAGTGATTCTGGGCCGGAAAATCCGGAACGCGATGCTGTTGACGCTGGACTGTGTTGTCGGCGGATGGCCGAGGCTTGCAGTGCGATGCGCGGTTCCGGGTGACGGGCTCGGCGTATCGTGTCGTTGCAATAGTTTTTCCTCATTATAATGGACGGCTTCAGCAGCCATCAAAGTGCGTCCATGATCGAATCCGCTGTCCTCTGGCTGCTCAAATTGCTGGCCGCTCCCGCGGTCGGGCTCAGCTCGGTCTTCGTGATAGCGTTCATTTCGGCAACACTGCTGCCGCTCGGGTCCGAGCCGGCCGTGTTTGCGGTGATCAAGGCCAATCCGGGCATGTTCTGGCCCGCGATCCTGGTGGCGACCCTGGGCAATACCCTGGGCGGTGCGCTCGACTACTTCATCGGCTACCGCGCCAAGGTCGCGTTTGCGAAAGAGCGCAAGTCGCGCTGGTTCGCCTGGCTGGCGCGCTACGGCGCCAAGACCATGCTGTTGTCGTGGGTGCCCGGGATTGGCGATCCGCTGTGCACACTGGGCGGCTGGCTGCATTTGCCGTTCTGGCCCAGCCTCGGCTATATGGCGATCGGCAAATTCGCGCGCTACCTGACCATGACTACTGCGCTGTTGTATGTGCCGGACAGCTTCTGGAAGGGGCTCGGCGAGACCTTGTCCAATTTTTGGCACATGTTTTTTTAGCGGTACCTTCCGCTTCGTTCAGAGGCTCGTTTCCAGCACAATCCGCACCACCGCCGGCGACGATGCCCGCCCCGCACGCGTATTGCCGCCGCCGGCATCGGCATACGTACTGCCGCTGCGCCGGTCACGGTGCAGCGCATTCGTCACCGACAGGCGCAGCTGCGTGTTCGCACCGGCCTTCCACACTCCATATACATCGAGCACGCGCACCGGACCCGTATCGCTACGCAGATAGCGGCTCATTTGCGTAGCCCCGCCATACTGCAGGTTCAGGTTCATCCCCACCGTGTACTGCGCCCAGATGCGCGCATCGAAGCCGATATTGGCCGTAATGCGGGCCTGGTCGCCCAGGCGGTTGTCCGGCCCCGGCACCGCATCCAGGCGCGACCAGTTGCGTGCCGCGTTGGCGCGCAGGTCCATGTCCGGCGCCGACGGCAGCACGCTGCGCAGCGCGAAGCGGGCGTCGAATTCGAGCCCGGCTACTTTCGCCTTGCCGTTGTTGAAGGGCGTCGAAATCCAGGCGCCATCCTCCTGGTACAGGGTTTGCACAGTCACCGCGTCGATCCGGCGCGCATAGGCCGACACGCTGACCACGCCGTTCTTGCCGAAGTACGATTCGTAGGCCGTATCGAGCCCCCACGCCAGCTCCGGCTTCAACGCCGGGTTGCCGCGCACGTCCGGATTGGTCGGCCCGTTGGCGTTGTTGACCGTGTACCGGCGCGGCACCAGGTTGCGCACCGCCGGTGCCTTGTAGGTGCGCGAGAGCGAAAAGCGCAGCTGGTCCTTGCCATCGAGCTTCCACAGCAGCTGCGTGACGGGGCTGAGCACGGACGATTTGCTGCTCACTTCCGCCAGCGCGCGCCCCCCGGTTGACGTGTGCAGCCCTTCCCAGCGCAACCCGAGGTAAGCCTGCAGGCGCGGCAACACGGTCCATTCATCCTGCGCGAACAGCGCCAGGCGGCTGACCACCGCGCGGTAGTCCTCATCGAGCTGCGACAGGAACCGGCCGGTGGCGCTACTGTCGTTCTGGCGCCGCGATTCGGTGCGCTGGGTGCGTCCGCCTTCCCAGCCGATGCCCATCGCATGGCCCGGCATCAGCGGTGCCAGGTATTTGCCGCTCAAGACGGCGCTGTTGTCGACCGCATCCGAGAGCACCTTGCGCGCCAGCGTATGGTCACTGCCCGCGCCCCTGAACAGATAATCCGATTCGCGCTTGTTGTGATTGAGCCCCGCCTTGACCGTGAGCTTGCCGTCGGCGCCGACCTGGCGCGCCAGGCTGATGTCGCTGCGCGCCGATACCGTTTCCGCCCTGAAGCCGTAATCGTTGATGGGATACTCGGTGCTCGCGCCGGAGACGGTGGTTTCGACCGCGTTGCCGTTGTTGGCGTTGCGCGAGACATCGATGAAGGTCTGCCACGCCAGGCTGCCGCCGTCGGCCAGGGTCCAGTTCACGCGCGGGGTCAGGTTCAGGCGCGTGCTGCGAAACGATGCCCACTCGCGCAGTTCACGCCGCGCCAGCGGAGCTGCGTCGGCGTCGTCCAGCGTTTCAAGCGTCATGTAGCTGTTGTCGCTGGTCGTGCGCGTCATCTCGGCCGCCAGCGAATACGCCAGGTCGCCGGCGCGCTCGCCCCATTGCAGCGACGCCGACGGGTCGCCCCGCCCAGGCAGCAGGCCGGTGCCGAGTTTCACGTCGCGCTGCTTGCGCGGATTGCCCTTCTTGAGAATCACATTGATGGTCCCGGCGATGGCCTGCGAACCCAGTTCCGCCGTGGCAGTGCGCAAAATGTCGATCCGTTCGATCATCGCCGGCGCGATGCTGTCGATCGAAAACCCGGCCGCCACCGGATCGCCGTTGACCAGCAGCTGCGTATAGCCGGCGCCCAGCCCGCGCATGCGGATTTCGCCGCCGCTGAGCGACACGCCCGGCTGGCGCTTGAGCACCGCCGAGAGCGACGTGTCGCCATATTGGACGATCTCGTCGCGTCCGACCACGATGCGCGCGGCAGTGTCGTCGCGCCGCAGATTGGCGCTGCCGGCGCCGCTCACCTCGACCCTCTGGATCGTGCCGGTGGCATCCTGGGCGTGGACGGCATGGCTGAAGGAGGACAGCAGGGCGATCGCCTGCGCGGAAAAGACGAGAGAGTGTTTCATGAACGATCAAGTGGTTGACAGGGACGCCGATTGTGTCCGCTCGCCCTGCCACGCAACACCGGTATGTGACGAGTCGCCGGAACTGGATGACGAAGGCGGTAGCATGGCAGAAAAATGGCCAGGTGGCGCTGGTATACTTTGCATCGATGACCACCGCACAAAATCCACCCCGGCCAACCAGCCTGCCCAAGGCCTTCCTGACGATCGTGTTGATCTGGACGGTGCTGTGCGCGATCGGCGCTATCGGTAACCATATCGACGACCTGCAACGCGGTGGCGTCAGCCGCCCCTACGCGCATTTGCTCTGGCTCTGGTGGCGCGAGCACCTGCTGCTGATGTCGATGAGCTTCGGGTGCTACGCATTGTTCACCGCCCGCCCGGCGGCGCTGGGCAGCGTGCCGCGCATGCTGGTCGCCTACCTGCTGGTCGCGGCCGTGTTCACGCCGCTCGAACTGCTCAATGCCGGCATGCTCAAACTTCACGACGAGGGTACGCTGTCGGGAATGGCGCCGGTGGTCGACGCCGCGCTGGCGCGTTCGGGATTCTGGCAGTTCATGGCGCTGGTATGGGTGACGTTTACCTTCGTCGCGGTGGTGGCCGCGTGCAGCTGGCGCGAAGGCCGCCGGCGCGAACAGGCCTGGATGCGTTCCCAGAGCGACAACCTGGCCCTGCGCCTGGAGCTGGAGCAGCAACGCTTGCTGGCGCTGCGCGGCCAGCTGGAACCGCACTTTCTTTTCAACGCCCTGAATGCCATCAGCGCGCTGGTGCGCTCGGACGACAAGCGGGTGGCGCTGGACGGCATCAACCACCTGAGTGCCTTGCTGCGCTATGCGCTGGAAGCGAGCGCACGCGATCACGTTGGCGTGGGCGAAGAGCGCCAGTTCCTCGACGACTACCTGGCCTTGCAGCGCCTGCGCTACGGCGCGCGCATGCAGGTCAGTGTCGAAGGCGACAGCGAGGCCGTGCTGGCCGGAGACATGCCGCCGCTGCTGCTGCAACCGCTGATCGAGAACGCGCTGCGCCATGACCTGGATTGCCACGACCGTCCGAGCGATATCCGTGTCGCCTTTGCCGTGACCACGGATCGCCTGACGATCCACGTATCCAACCCGGCCAGCGAGAGCCGCTCGGCCAATCCCGGCCTCGGACTGGGCCTGCACCATGCCCGCGCGCGCCTTCAACTGGCGTACGGCGACAGCGCTTCGCTGCAAACGGGCCTGAAAGACGGCCGCTTCGTGGTCGATATTCACATGCCGCTGCACGCGCCTGACCAATGACAGTGCGCGCGCTGATCGTCGACGACGAGGAACCGGGCCGCGTCAACCTGCGCTACGCCCTGGCCGACCACCCGCGCTGGCAGGTGGCTGGCGAGTGCGCCAGCGTGGCCGCGGCGCAGGCCTGCATCGCTGCGCAGGACGTCGACGTCGTATTCCTCGATATCCAGATGCCGGGCGACTCCGGCCTGGTGCTGGCGCGCGCCTTGGCCGGCCTGGCCAACCCGCCACTGGTCATTTTCGTCACCGCGCACAACGCCTTTGCGCTCGAAGCGTTCGAGGTGCACGCCCTCGACTACCTGCTCAAACCCGTGCACGATGCGCGCCTGGCCACGGCCCTGGCGCGCGCCGAAGCGATGCTGGAACTGCGCCAGCGCCCGGCCTATGGTGCGGCGCTGCGCGCCTGGGCCGATGCCAGCGACGCGCATCCCGGCACGCCGGAGCGCTACTGGCAGCAAGTGAGCGTGCGTTCGGTCGGCCGCATCGAATGCATCCAGCTGGGCGACGTCGACTGGATCGAAACCTGCGGTAATTACGTCAGCCTGCATCTGGCCGCGCGCAGCGTCATGCACCGGCTGCCTCTGAGCCGCCTGCTGGGCCATCTCGACCCCGCCTGTTTTCTCCGCGTGCACCGCGGTGCCGTAGTGCGCATCGGCCAGGCCGCCAACCTGGAGGTGGTGGGCGACGGCGCCTGGCGCCTGACCCTGCGCTCGGGCGCCCACGTCGCCGTCAGCGAACGCTATGTCGACGCCCTGCGCGCGGCGATGCGCGAGCGCTGAGGCGGCGGGTGATTCAGCACATCGTTCCGGAAAATGTGATTTCGGCGGAATTTTGATTGGCTGAAGTCGATATTAAATAAAAAAACGCTTGTCGATTTCTCAAATCGCCATCGATTTGTTTGTGCACTTTCCCCCTGTAGCCCTTGCAAAAGCGAAGGCTGTTCCTGCGTTGTGCAGCGCAATACGCTAGAATGAACTCCCTTAGGGTCAGTCCACATAGTCCACCAATACATGAACGCCCCCGCACAAATCCAAGCACTTCTGGCCGAAACGCCAAACGGTCACGCCGCCACCCGCCTGCGCGAAATCCCTTATAACTACACCTCGTTTTCGGACCGCGAAATCGTGATCCGTCTGCTGGGCGAGTCGTCCTGGGAGCTGCTCGACGAATTACGCGGCTCGCGTCAGACCGGGCGCTCGGCGCGCATGCTGTACGAAGTGCTGGGCGATATCTGGGTGGTGCGGCGCAATCCCTACCTCCAGGACGACATGCTGGACAACCCGAAACGGCGCCAGGAACTGATCGACGCGCTGCATCACCGCCTGGCCGAAGTAGACAAGCGCCGCACCAGCGTTGAAGCGCTCGATGGCGACGACCCGGCCGGCGAAGTCGCGCGTGCGCGCAGCGCCAACGTGGAAAAGCTGCTCAAGGCGGCGTCCAAGGCGGTGGAAGACTTCGGCAATGAATTCCGCCAGACCTGGGACCTGCGCAAGCGCACCACCAAGGTGCTGGGCCGCTACACCGAAAAGCACAACATCTGCTTCGACGGCATGAAGCGCGTCGCCCACGTGACCGACGCCACCGACTGGCGCGTCGAATATCCGTTCGTGGTGCTCACGCCCGACACCGAAGATGAAATGGCGGGCCTGGTCAAGGGCTGCATCGAACTCGGACTGACCATCATTCCGCGCGGCGGAGGAACCGGCTACACCGGCGGCGCCATTCCGCTCACGCCCATGTCGGCTGTCATCAACACCGAAAAACTGATCACCCTGGGCGAAGTCGAAATGACCATGCTGCCCGGCCTGGACCATGAATACGCGACCATCCATTCGGGCGCCGGCGTGGTTACCAAGCGCGTTTCCGACGCCGCCGAAAAGGCCGGCTTCGTGTTCGCGGTCGATCCTACGTCGGCCGAGGCCTCCTGCATCGGCGGCAATGTCGCCATGAACGCCGGCGGCAAGAAGGCCGTGTTGTGGGGCACCGCGCTCGACAACCTGGCGTCGTGGAAGATGGTCGACCCGAACGGCGACTGGCTGGAAGTGACGCGCATCGGCCACAATCTGTCGAAAATCCACGACGCGCCGACCGCCACCTTCAAGCTCGAATGGACCCACCCGAATGTGCGCGGCGAAGCGAAAGACGCGCCGTTCAAGACTGAAATGCTGGTCATCGAAGGCCGCCGCTTCCGCAAGGAAGGCCTGGGCAAGGACGTCACCGACAAATTCCTGGCCGGCCTGCCGGGCATCCAGAAAGAAGGCTGCGATGGCCTGATCACGTCGGCGCGCTGGATCCTGCACAAGATGCCGAAGTACGCGCGCACCGTCTGCCTCGAATTCTTCGGCCAGGCGCGCGACGCGATTCCATCGATCGTCGAAATCAAGGATTACCTCGACGGCCTGCCAGCCAAGGGCGGCCCGGCTTTTGCGACCATTCGCCTGGCTGGCCTGGAACACCTCGATGAGCGCTATCTGCGCGCAGTCGGCTACGCCACCAAATCGAAACGCGGCGTGCTGCCAAAAATGGCGCTGTTCGGCGACATCGTCGGCGACGACGAGAACGCGGTGGCGCAAGCCGCCTCGGAAGTGGTGCGCATCGCGAACACCCGCGTGGGCGAAGGCTTTGTGGCCGTCAGCCCGGAAGCGCGCAAGAAGTTCTGGCTCGACCGCGCCCGCACCGCCGCGATTGCGCGCCACACCAACGCCTTCAAGATCAACGAAGACGTGGTCATTCCGCTGGGCCGCATGGGCGAATACACTGACGGCATCGAGCGCATCAACATCGAGCTGTCGATCAAGAACAAGCTGCAGCTGACCGACCAACTGCGCGCGTTTTTCGCGGCCGGCAATCTGCCGGTGGGTAAAAGCGACGACGCCTCGGGTGAATCGATCGGCGACGAAGAAATGCTGGGCGACCGCGTGCAGCAAGCCACCGAGCTGCTCGACGCCGTTCACGCGCGCTGGACCTGGCTGCTGGCTGAACTCGACCAGCCGCTGGCCGGCGCGCGCGACGCCTTGCGCGCCATCGGCATGGAGCGGCTCGACGTCGTATTCGACGAGCGCCTGTCACAGCAGCCCGGTGCCACCCTGTTCGACGTGGTCCAGGACCGCACTGTGCGCGTCTCGTGGAAGCAGGAGATCCGCGCGCAACTGCGCCAGGTCTTCAACGGCGCCGCCTACAAGCTGATTCTCGACGAATCGACCGCGATCCATCAAAAGGTGCTGCGTTCGCGCGTGTTCGTGGCGCTGCACATGCACGCCGGCGACGGCAACGTGCACACCAACCTGCCGGTCAATTCCGACGACTACGCCATGCTGCAGGATGCGCACGAAGCGGTCGGCCGCATCATGAAGCTGGCACGTTCGCTCGACGGCGTGATCTCGGGCGAGCATGGCATCGGCATCACCAAGCTCGAATTTTTGACCGAAGAAGAAATCAGCGAATTCCGCGACTACAAGCTGCGCATCGATCCGGAAGGGCGCTTCAACAAGGGCAAGCTGCTTAACCTGCCCGAGTTCGGTGCCGACCTGCGCAACGCCTACACGCCGTCGTTCGGCCTGATGGGCCACGAATCGCTGATCATGCAGCAGAGCGATATCGGCGAGATCGCCAACAGCATCAAGGATTGCCTGCGCTGCGGTAAATGCAAACCGGTGTGCACCACCCACGTGCCGCGCGCGAACCTGCTGTATTCGCCGCGCGACAAGATCCTGGCGACGTCCTCGCTGATCGAAGCGTTCCTGTACGAGGAACAGACCCGCCGCGGTATCTCGATCAAGCACTGGGAAGAATTCGAGGACGTGGCCGACCACTGCACCGTGTGCCACAAGTGCGTCACGCCATGCCCGGTCAACATCGACTTCGGCGACGTGTCGATGAACATGCGTAATCTGCTGCGCAAGATGGACAAGAAGACCTTCAGGCCTGCCAACGCGGCGGCGATGTTCTTCCTGAATGCGACCGACCCGGTGACCATCAACGCCACGCGCCAGGTCATGGCCGGCTGGGGCTTCAAGGCGCAGCGCTTCGGCCACAACGTGCTGAAAAAATTCGCCAAGAAGCAGACCCGCGCGCCGCTGCCAACCACCGGCAAGGCGCCGGTGCGCGAGCAGGTGATCCACTTCATCAACAAGAAAATGCCGGGCAACCTGCCCAAGAAGACCGCGCGCGCGCTGCTCGACATCGAAGACGACAAGATTATCCCGATCATCCGCAATCCCAAAGTGACCACGGCCGACACCGAAGCCGTGTTCTACTTCCCGGGTTGCGGGTCGGAGCGATTGTTCTCGCAGGTGGGCCTGGCCACGCAGGCGATGCTGTGGGAAGTCGGCGTGCAAACCGTGCTGCCGCCGGGTTACCTGTGCTGCGGCTATCCGCAGCGCGGCGCCGGCCAGTACGACAAGGCCGACAAGATGATGACGGATAACCGCGTGCTGTTCCACCGCATGGCCAACACGCTCAATTACCTCGACATCAAGACCGTGCTGGTATCGTGCGGCACCTGCTACGACCAGCTGGCGACCTACGAGTTCGACAAGATCTTCCCCGGTTGCCGCATCATGGACATCCACGAGTACCTGCTCGAAAAAGGCGTCAAGCTCGAAGGCGTCAGCGGCACCCGCTACATGTACCACGAGCCTTGCCATAATCCGATGAAGCTGCAGGATTCGGTCAAGACCGTCAATGCGCTGGTGTCGACGGTGGACAACGTGAAGATCGAAAAGAACGACCGCTGCTGCGGCGAGTCCGGTACCTTCGGCGTATCGCGTCCCGACATCGCCACGCAGGTGCGCTTCCGCAAGGAAGACGAGATGGAGAAGGGCGCCGACAAGCTGCGCGCCGATGGCTTCAGCGGCGACGTCAAGATCCTGACCAGCTGCCCATCGTGCCTGCAGGGCCTGTCGCGCTACAACGACGATGCCGGCACCACCGCCGACTACATCGTCATCGAAATCGCGCGCCACAAGCTGGGCGAAAACTGGCTGCCCGAATACGTAGCCCGTGCCAACAGCGGCGGCATCGAGAGGGTATTGGTATGACGTGCGAACTTTGTGAACTGGCGCTCGAACCGATCTGGCGCAACGACAAGCTGTCGGTGATCCTGGTCGACGACGCCGCCTATCCTGGCTTTTGCCGCGTGATCTGGAACGATCACGTCAAGGAAATGACCGACCTGGCGCCAAGCGACCGGCTGCTGCTCACGGACGCGGTGTGGCATGTGGAACTGGCGCTGCGCGATGTGATGAAGCCCGATAAAATCAATGTCGCCAGCCTCGGCAACATGACGCCGCACCTGCACTGGCACGTCATTCCGCGCTACGCCGACGACGCGCACTTCCCGAATCCCGTGTGGACGGTGGCGGTACGCACAACCGACGAATCAACCCTGGCGGAGCGCCGCGCGCTGCTGCTGAAACTGGCGGCCGACATTGTCCGCCGCATGGAAAAACCAGCATGAACCCGACCGCACTGACCGTCCACCAGAAATCGCGCGTGCTCGATATCGCCTTTGACGACGGCAGCAGTTTTTCGATTCCGTTCGAGCTGCTGCGCGTGTACTCGCCGTCGGCCGAAGTGCGCGGCCACGGACAGGGGCAGGAAGTGCTCCAGCTGGGCAAACGCGATGTTGGCGTCACGGCGCTCGAACCGGTGGGTAACTACGCGGTGCAGCCGACCTTTTCGGACGGCCACAACACCGGTCTGTTTTCGTGGGATTACCTGTACAAGCTCGGTAGCGAGCAAACCAGCTTGTGGGCCGACTACATGGCGCGCCTGCACGCCGCCGGTTTCGAGGGTGACGCCGGCCGGGAACCGGGCGCCGAGCTGCCGGGCGTGCCGACGGCGGCCAAGGGCTGCGGTCACAAGCACTAATTACTGCTTGGCTCCTGGGTCTCGCAGATGATCGTAGCGGTTTCTGTGCGGGTAAGTGAGCGTGTACTTACGTCGCCAGCGCCTGCGGCGACACGCCCGCCGACTGCATCGCACCGGCGCGCGCGTAGATCGCGGCAGCCACCGGCGAATTCAGTTTGAGCACCAGGCGGCGCCGGTCCGCAGTCGCCAGGCGTTCATTCATCTGGTCGAAAATCTCCAGCGGTCCCACTTCCTGCGCCTTGAGCTGCACGCCCAGCGCATCGACCGCCGGATACTCCGCCAGCTTGGCGAGGACGTCGTCCACATTCATGCCCGCATGGATGACGATCAGCTGCGGCTCCAGCCGGGCCCAGGTATCGACCGTCAGCTTGAGCTTGCGCTTGGTGTTATCGAGCAGCGCGACCTGCACCGCTTCGGTCCAGGCGACGTGGTTCATTTCCAGTGCATGTTCGAGCTGCTGTCCGTTCAGGGAGTCGCCGGCGCCCAGGGCGCCCGCGTGCGACTTGATCTGGGGCATGGTCGGGGCGGCGGCCAGTTGATGGTCCATGCGCGCCGCATGCACGCGTTCAAACAGCACGATCAGGTTGTTCACATCGAGAACGCGCCCTTCCGGCGTGGAGGCAAACGCTGCGACCGCCGAACGCCATGACGCCTTGCTGTTCGGTTCCACCGTCAAGGTGGGAAGGCGCAGCGCGCGCGCGCCGGGAGCGCCGCTGAGCACCCCCACCGTACCGCTGGACGACAATTTGTAGAACTCGACGAACGGGCGCATGCCGCGCTGCATGCCCACCAGGCCGACGATCTTGTTGTCCGGGTGCTGGCCGATGATATACACGCGCTGGTCTTCGTCGGAGGCGAAGGTGCCGAGCAGTTTCATGCGGTGGTTGGTCATCCCCGACCACAGTTTTTTCATCTCGGCGTAGGCGGCGGCATCTTCCTCGCCGATATATTCACGTCCCAGCGGCTGCACGCGCAGGCGTACGCGCGCGGTTTGCTCGACCAGGTAGGGTGCGTACAGCTTGAAATCGCCAGCCAGCCTGGTGACCTGAGTGCGCTGCAAGTAGTAGTAACCGGCCGCTACGGCGCCGGCCAAGATCACAAGCACGGCAAGAATCATCAGAAAAGTCGACATGCTCATTCGCTAACAAAATAGGGGGAGACAGGGTAACATCAATCATCCCCCAAAAACCGCCAGCGGCCCAGTGCTCAAGTCAATTATTGCGCGATTACAACATTTACCTTGGCCTCGCGCAACACCCGGGCCAGCGCCTCGGGCGGTTTGGCGTCGGTGAACAGCACATCGATCTGCGAGGCGTGGGCCATGCGCATCAGCGCCTGGCGCCCGAATTTGTCGTGATCGGCCACCAGCCACACCGCGCGCGACTGCTCGATGATCGCCTGCGCCACCTTGACCTCGCGCGGGTCGAAGTCGCGCAGGGTGCCATCGGGCTCGATGCTCGAAATGCCGATGATGCCGATATCGACCTTGAACTGGCGGATGAAATCGATGGTGGTTTCGCCCACGATGCCGCGATCGCGCCCGCGCACCACGCCGCCGGCCAGGATCACTTCGCACCCCGGGCTGTCGCACAGGATGGTCGCCACATTGAGGTTGTTGGTCACCACGTGCAGCCCCTCGTGGTGGACCAGTGCGCGCGCCACTTCTTCGGTGGTGGTGCCGATATTGATCAACAGCGAACAGTGCGACGGCACCTGCGCCGCCACCGCGCTGGCGATGCGGCGCTTGGCGTCCACGTTGAGCACCTGGCGGTCGCTGTAGTCGATGTTCTGGACCGAGGACGGCAAGCCCACGCCGCCGTGGTAGCGTGCCAGCAGGCCCGCTTCTTCCATCAGCTTGACGTCGCGCCGCACGGTCTGCGGCGTCACTTCGAGCTGCAGCGCGAGTGCCTCCAGCGACACCGTCACCTGCTGGCGCACGGCGTCGAGAATGCGCCGCTGGCGTGGATTGAGCGTCATCGTGGGGCTCCTGTCAAAGCGCCAAATTTATCACAAACGAAATAAAACGAAAACAAACAGATAAATTTTTGTTTCATTTTTTTCGTTTTTGTCTTATTGTTCATCTTTGCAGTGTACACAGATTCCCCTTTTGAAGCGAGAGTGGCATGGACAAGGCGGGCAATATCGCGTGTGATGTACTGGTGGTCGGCGGCGGCGTGAACGGCGCCGGGATCGCCCGTGACGCGGCGGGGCGCGGCATGTCCGTGGTCCTGTGCGAAAAGGACGACCTGGCCTCGCACACCTCGTCGGCGGCCACCAAGCTGATTCACGGCGGCCTGCGTTATCTCGAACAGTACGAATTCGGCCTGGTGCGCAAGGCGCTGATCGAGCGCGAAGTGCTGCTGCGCGCGGCTCCGCACATCATGTGGCCGATGCGCTTCGTCACCCCGGTCGACAAGGGCCAGCGCCCGGCCTGGATGATCCGCGCCGGCCTGTTCCTGTACGATCATCTGGCGCGGCGCGAGCTGCTGCCCGGTTCCGAAGGGATCGACCTGCGCCGCCACGCTGCCGGCGCGCCGCTCAAATCGACTTTTACGCGCGGCTTTGTGTATTCCGACGGCTGGGTCGACGATGCGCGTCTGGTGGTGCTCAACGCGATCGACGCCGCCAGCAAGGGTGCGTGCGTGTTCACCCGCACCGCCTGCGAATCGGCACGGCGTGAGGGCGAGCGCTGGGAAGCGCGCCTGCGCCGCGCCGACGGACAGGCCATCGACGTGAGCGCGCGCTGCATCGTCAACGCCGCCGGTCCGTGGGCGTCGCGCTTCCTGCAGGGGACCAATCCCGGCCCCGCCGACAAGTCGGTGCGCCTGATCAAAGGCAGCCATATCGTGGTGCGGCGCCTGTTCGAGCATCCTTACGCCTACATCTTCCAGCATCCGGACGGGCGCGTGGTGTTCGCCATTCCGTACGAACAGGACTTCACGCTGATCGGCACCACCGACCTCGAATACCACGGCGACGCCGACAAGGTCGCCATCGACCAGGCCGAAATCGACTACCTGTGCGCGCTGGCGAGCCGCTACTTCACCAACCCGATCACGCCGGCCGACGTGGTGTGGAGCTATTCTGGCGTGCGTCCGCTGCTCGACGACGAGTCCAGCGACGCGTCCGACGTCACACGCGACTACACTTTCGAGCTTGACACCCAGGGCGCGCCGATGCTTTCCATTTTCGGCGGCAAGATCACCACTTTCCGCAAACTGGCCGAACAAGCCGTCGACCTGATCGCACCGGTGCTGGGGAACACGCGCGGCGCATGGACCGTCAACGCCTGCCTGCCCGGCGGCGACGTGCACGGCCCGGTATCGGACAACCGCAGCGTGCTCGAATTCGACGGTTTTGTCGCCGGCCTGCAGAAACAGTACGCGTGGCTGCCGGCGGCGCTGGTGGCACGCTACGCGCGCGCTTACGGCACCCGTATTCATCTGATCATCGACCAGCGCACCAGCATCGCCGCCATGGGCAAGCAGATCGTACCCGGCCTGTACGAAGCGGAAGCGGTTTACTGGATCGATCATGAATGGGCCACCACGGCGACCGACATGCTGTGGCGCCGTTCCAAACTGGGCTTGCACTTGCCAGCCGATGCGGGCATTGCAGTCGATGCCTGGATCACCGAATTCCGCAAGTAGAAAACGCAAATCCCGCCACAGGGATGCAGTGGTACGACAGGAAAAAACAGGAGACATGATGCAGCTGGCATTGGAAAACGTGAGCACGAAGTACGGGGCGCAGGATCACCTGTACCCGATGTCGCTCGAACTGGTACCCGGTACCATCAACGTCCTGCTGGGCACCACGCAGGCCGGCAAGACCTCGCTGATGCGGGTCATGGCGGGCCTCGACCGGCCCACGCACGGCAAGGTGATCGCCGGCGGCAAGGATGTGACAGGCCTGCCGGTACGCCAGCGCGACCTGGCGATGGTGTACCAGCAGTTCATCAACTATCCGTCGTTCACGGTGTTCGACAACATCGCCTCGCCGCTGCGCATCAAGCGCGTGCCCGAGGCCGAGATCCGTACCCGCGTGGAACGCATGGCTGAACGCCTGCATATTTCGGCGCACCTGGACAAGCTGCCGGCGCAGCTGTCCGGCGGCCAGCAGCAGCGCACCGCGCTGGCGCGCGCGCTGATCAAGGAGTCGGCCCTGCTGCTGCTCGACGAGCCGCTGGTCAATCTCGACTACAAGCTGCGCGAAGAATTGCGCAAGGAGCTTGGCGCCCTGTTCGCGGAAGGGAAAACCACCGTCGTCTACGCCACCACCGAACCGCTCGAAGCCTTGCAGCTGGGCGGCCACACGGTGCTGCTGCACGAAGGGCGCCTGTTGCAGCATGGTGCGACTCTCGATGTCTTCAACGCCCCCAACTCGATCCAGAGCGCGCGCACCTTCAGCGATCCGCCGATTAACCTGATTCCGGCCACGGTCGGCACCGATGGCATGGCCAGGGTGGCGCCGGATCTCGCGATCCCGCTTAATGAAATCCAGCGCCGCCAGGCCGCGCAGCATGGCGAGGTCACGCTCGGCCTGCGTGCGCACAGCCTGCGCCTGGCGCCACTGCACGCGGACGATTTTCCGATTGACGCCAAGGTGGAACTGGCCGAGATCAGCGGCTCGGAAACCTATGTGCACTTGCAGCGCGGCGCGATCGGACTGGTGGCGCAACTGACCGGCGTGCATAACCTCGACCTTGGCGTGCCGTGCACTGTGTACCTGCGTCCGGACGAATTGTTCGTGTTCGCACCGGGCGGCGCGCTGCTGTTTGCGCCCGATCACGCAAATGCGCAGCAGGAAGGAGCGTAAGCATGGCCCGCATCGAACTGCCCGACCTGGCGCATGCCTACAAACCGAACCCGCAGGGGCCTGAAGATTACGCCCTGCGTCCGATGAACCTGACCTGGGACGACGGCGGCGCCTATGCGCTGCTCGGCCCTTCCGGCTGCGGCAAGACCACGCTGCTGAACATCATCTCGGGCCTGGTGCGCCCTTCGCACGGACGCGTGATTTTCGACGGCAAGGACGTCACCGACCTGCCGCCGGAAGCGCGCAACATCGCGCAGGTGTTCCAGTTCCCCGTCATCTACGACACCATGACGGTGTTCGACAACCTCGCCTTCCCGCTGCGTAACCGCGGCTGGAAAGAAAGCGAGGTGCGCAAGCGGGTCGAGCACATCGCCGCGATGCTGGAGCTCTCCAGCGACTTGAAACAGCGCGCCAGCGGCCTGGCGGTCGACGCCAAGCAAAAAATCTCGCTGGGCCGTGGCCTGGTGCGGCCGGACGTGGCCGCGGTGCTGTTCGACGAGCCGCTCACCGTCATCGACCCGCATCTGAAATGGCTTTTGCGCCGCAAGCTCAAGGAAATTCATCACGAACTCAAGCTCTCGCTGATCTACGTCACGCACGACCAGGTCGAAGCGCTGACCTTCGCCGACAAGGTGGTCGTGATGACCCAGGGCGAAGTGGTGCAGACCGGCAGCGCGCAGGAACTGTTCGAAGAGCCGGCGCACACCTTCGTGGGCTACTTCATCGGCAACCCCGGCATGAACCTGCTGGCCTGCCCGGTGCGCGATGGGCGGGCATATCCTGGCGCGGACGGCATCGTGCTGCCGCCAGCGGCGCAAAGTGCGTTGGCCGGTGCGGCCAGCATCACCATCGGCATCCGTCCGGAGTTCGTCGAATGCGCAGCAGCGCAAGGCGTCGACACCGTCTCCGCCACGGTGGCCAGCGTGCGCAACATGGGAACGCACTTCATGGCCGAATTTATGGTGGGAGCGCACACCGTCACCGCCAAGCTGCGCAGCGCCCCTGCGCGCGCCGGACAGGCAGTCCGGCTGCGCTTTCCGCCCGAGCGCACTCTTTACTACGTCAACGACAAGCGGGTGGCCTGACATGAAAACCTATAACAACCGCGCCTGGCTGCTGATCCTGCCGGTGATCATTTGCGTGGCCTTTTCGGCCGTACTGCCGCTGATGACGATCGTGAACTACTCGGTGCAGGATATTCTCAGCCCGACCAACAGTGTCTTTGTCGGCACTGAATGGTTCAAGATGATCATGCGCGACAGCGAACTGCATGGCGCGCTGGTACGCCAGCTGGGCTTTTCGATGGCCGTGCTGCTGATCCAGCTCCCGCTGGGCATCCTGATTGCCCTGACCATGCCGGCCAGTGGCTGGCGCGCCTCGCTCGCGCTGGTGCTGATCGCGCTGCCGCTGCTCATTCCCTGGAACGTGGTCGGCACCATCTGGCAGATTTTCGTCCGCGATGACATCGGCCTGATGGGCAATACCATCAACCGCATGGGCATCAGCTACAACTACACAGGCAGCGTGGTCGACGCCTGGGTCACCGTGCTGGTGATGGATGTGTGGCACTGGACGCCGCTGGTGGTGCTGCTGGCGTATGCCGGCCTGCGCTCGATCCCCGACGCCTACTATCAGGCGGCGCGCATCGACGGCGCCTCGCGCTTTGCCGTGTTCCGCTTCATCGAACTGCCCAAGATGCGCAATGTGCTGATGATCGGCGTGCTGCTGCGTTTCATGGACAGCTTCATGATCTACACCGAACCGTTCGTGCTGACCGGCGGCGGGCCTGGCAACGCCACCACCTTCCTGTCGCAGTACCTCACGCAGAAAGCCGTGGGCCAGTTCGACCTGGGTCCGGCCGCTGCTTTTTCGCTGATCTATTTCCTCATCATCCTGCTGTTCTGCTTTGTGCTGTATAGCTGGATGCAACGTCTCGGTACAGGAGAGTCCAAATGAAGCGCCTTTCCTCACCGCTGCTGGTGTTCTATCTGGTACTGGCGATGCTGCCGATCTACTGGATGTTGAACATGTCGTTCAAGACCAACGAAGAAATCACCGGCGCGCTCACGCTCTTCCCGCGCGAATTCACGCTGGCGAACTACCGCACCATCTTCACCGATCCGTCGTGGTACAGCGGCTACATCAACTCGATGATCTACGTGATGATGAACATGGTGATGTCGGTATCGGTGGCGCTGCCGGCCGCGTATGCGTTTTCGCGCTACTCCTTCATCGGCGACAAGCACCTGTTTTTCTGGCTGCTGACCAACCGCATGACGCCACCGGCAGTGTTCCTGCTGCCGTTCTTCCAGCTGTATTCAACGGTTGGCCTGATGGATACGCACCTTGCCGTGGCGCTGGTGCACATGCTGTTCAACGTGCCGCTGGCGGTCTGGATCCTGGAAGGCTTCATGTCCGGCATTCCCAAGGAGATCGACGAAACCGCGTACATCGACGGCTACAGCTTTCCGCGCTTCTTCTTCAAGATCTTCCTGCCGCTGATCAAATCGGGGGTGGGCGTGACGGCGTTTTTCTGCTTCATGTTCAGCTGGGTCGAGCTGCTGCTGGCGCGGACACTGACTTCGGTCGACGCCAAGCCGATCACCGCCATCATGACGCGTACGGTGTCGGCCGGCGGCATGGACTGGGGCGTGCTGGCCGCGGCGGGCGTGCTGACCATCGTGCCGGGCGCGCTGGTGATCTGGTTCGTCCGCAATCATATTGCCAAGGGCTTTGCAATGGGGAGGGTGTGACATGGAAAACCTGTTTGCATGGATGGCGTGGACCGCGCCGGTGGCCATTTTCTTTACTTGCATCGGCCTGATGCTGGCCGGGATGACGATCTGGCAGATTCGCTCGCCCTCGATCGAGCGGCGCGGCTTTTTGCCGATGTCCACCACGCGCGGCGACCGCCTGTTTATTGGCTTGCTCAGCGCGGCATATGTTAACCTCGCGTGGGCGGGCCTGAGCGAGCTGCATCAGGGGTTTGGTGCGGCGGTCGGATTTGTGGTGCTGTTGATTGTGATGCGCTGGGGTTGAACCGGACAGCGGTGCGTGGTGGGGTACTTTCTTAACGATGTACATAAAAAAAGGCGGAGACATGAAATTGAAAATGACATTGATGGCGGCTGCATTGCTGGCCACGGCGAGCGCTTGGGCCGATACCAAGGATGCCGAAAAATGGATTGGCCAGGAATTCCAGCCGTCCACGCTGTCGAAACAGCAGCAGCTCGAGGAAATGAAGTGGTTCATCGACGCCGCCGCCAAGCTCAAGGCCAAGGGCATCAAGGAAATCAGCGTGGTCTCCGAAACGATCGACACCCACGTCTATGAATCGAAGGTGCTGGCCAAGGCCTTCGAGGAGATCACCGGCATCAAGGTCAAGCACGATATCATCCAGGAAGGCGACGTGGTCGAGAAACTGCAAACGTCCATGCAGTCCGGTAAAAGCATTTACGACGGCTGGGTCTCGGATTCGGACCTGATCGGCACCCACTACCGCTACGGCGCGATCGTGCCGCTGTCGGACTACATGGCGGGCGAGGGCAAGGCCTTCACCAATCCGGGCCTGGACCTGAAGGACTTCATCGGCGCGAGCTTTACCACCGCCCCGGACGGCAAGCTGTATCAGCTGCCCGACCAGCAGTTCGCCAATCTGTACTGGTTCCGCGCCGACTGGTTCGCGCGCAAGGACCTCAAGGACAAGTTCAAGGCCAAGTATGGCTATGAGCTGGGCGTGCCGCAAAACTGGTCGGCGTATGAAGACATCGCCGAGTTCTTCACCAACGATGTGAAGAATATCGATGGCAAGAAGGTGTTCGGGCATATGGATTATGGCAAAAAAGACCCGTCGCTCGGCTGGCGTTTCACCGATGCCTGGCTGTCGATGGCTGGTGCCGCCGACAAGGGCATTCCGAACGGGCTGCCGGTTGACGAATGGGGTATCCGCGTGGCGGCCGACAAGTGCACGCCGGTGGGTGCGTCGGTCTCGCGCGGCGGGGCCACCAATTCGCCGGCGTCGGTGTTCGCGCTGACCAAGTACGTCGACTGGATGAAGAAGTACGCGCCGCCGCAGGCGGGCGGCATGACGTTCTCGGAATCCGGTCCGGTGCCGGCGCAGGGTGAAGTGGCGCAGCAGATTTTCTGGTACACCGCATTCACCGCGTCGATGATGAAACCGGGCCTGCCGGTGGTGCAGGCGGACGGCAAGCCGAAATGGCGCATGGCGCCGTCGCCGCACGGCCCGTACTGGAAAGAGGGCATGCAGAACGGTTACCAGGACGTTGGATCGTGGACCTTCTTCAAGTCGACCCCGCCGGACCGCCGCGCCGCAGCCTGGCTGTATGCGCAGTTCGTCACGTCGAAGACGGTGTCGCTCAAGAAGTCGATCACGGGCCTGACCTTTATCCGCGAGTCGGACATCAAGCACGAGTACTTCACCAAGAACGCGGATAAATACGGCGGCTTGATCGAGTTCTACCGCAGCCCGGCGCGGGTGGCGTGGAGCCCGACCGGTAACAATGTGGCGGATTATCCCAAGATGGCGCAGCTGTGGTGGAAGAACGTGGCCACGGCGGTGAGCGGCGAGAAGACCCCGCAGGCGGCGATGGATAACCTGGCCGAGGAAATGGATTCGGTGATGTCGCGTTTGCAGCGCGCCGGCATGCAGAATTGCGCGCCGAAGTTGAATCCCAAGGTCGATCCGGCCACGTATTTGACCGACAAGGCCGCACCGTGGAAGAAGCTGGCCAACGAGAAGCCGAAGGGCGAGACGATTGCGTATGATGTCTTGCTCAAGGCGTGGAAGGAAGGGCGGGCGCGCTAATCACAGGCGTTTCGACCTCAGACCCCAAAACCGTCGTTCCCGCGCAGGCGGGAACCCAAGTTCTAAGCTCAGTTGCTACGGCGCGAACTTGGGTCCCCGCCTTCGCGGGGACGACGGCATTACCAGCGACCCCAGCATGACCAAATTCATTCTCGCCATCGACCAGGGCACCACCAGTTCGCGCGCGATCCTGTTCGACCGCGCCGGTCACATTCACGGCGCGGCGCAGCAGGAGTTCCGCCAGTTCTTCCCCCAGCCCGGCTGGGTCGAACACGACGCCAACGAAATCTGGCAGTCGCAGCGCGCCGTCATCGACGAGGTCCTGCGCACCAACAACGTACCTGCCACCGACATCGCCGCCATCGGCATCGCCAACCAGCGCGAAACGACCGTGCTCTGGGACCGCGCCACCGGCGAACCGGTCGCCCCGGCCATCGTCTGGCAGGACCGCCGCAGCACGCCCTGCTGCGAAGCCCTGCGCGCCGACGGCCACGAAAACCTGTTCCAGCAAAAAACCGGCCTGGTGCTGGACGCCTATTTCTCCGGCCCCAAACTGAAATGGCTGCTCGATAACGTCCCCGGCGCCCGCGAGCGCGCCGAACGCGGCGAACTGGCCTTCGGCACCGTCGACAGCTGGCTCATCTTCAAAATGAGCGGCAAGCACCTCACCGACCCCAGCAACGCCGCCCGCACCCTGATGTTCAACATCCACAGCGCGCGCTGGGACGACGAACTGCTGGCCCTGCTCGACATTCCCCCCGGCCTGCTGCCCACGGTGGTCGCCAGCAGCGGCATCGCCGCCCATACCGACGCGCAGCTGTTCGGCGTGGCGCTGCCGATTGCCGGCATCGCCGGCGACCAGCAGGCCGCCACCTTCGGCCAGGCTTGCCACAGCCCCGGCATGGCCAAGAATACTTACGGCACCGGCTGCTTCATGCTGATGCACACCGGCCAAACGGCCACGATGTCGCAGAATAAGCTGATCAGCACGATCGGCTGGACCCTGCCAAAAGGCACCGATTACCTGCTTGAAGGCAGCGTCTTCATGGCCGGCGCCGCCATCCAATGGCTGCGCGACGGCCTGGGCATCATCAAGCACGCGGCCGAGGTCGAAGAACTCGCGCTGGCCGTGCCCGACAATGGCGGCGTGCTGTTCGTGCCCGCTTTTGCCGGCCTCGGCGCGCCGCACTGGGACGCCTACGCGCGCGGCACCATGGTCGGCATGACGCGCGGCACCAACAAGTCGCACATCGCGCGCGCCACGCTCGAGAGCATCGCCCTGCAAAGCGCCGACGTGCTCGTCGCCATGCAGGCCGACGCCGCCATGCCGCTGACCCAGCTGCGGGTCGACGGCGGCGCCGCCCGCAACAACCTGCTGATGCAGTTCCAGGCCGATATTCTCGGCGTGCCGGTGGTGCGCCCCGTGGTGACCGAAACCACGGCCCTGGGCGCGGCCTTCCTGGCCGGGCTGGCGGTGGGCTTTTGGGCCTCGCAGGAGGAAATCGCGGCCCAGTGGCAGATGGAACGCCGCTTCGAGCCCGCCATGGCGGGCGATGAGCGTGCGCAGCGCATGGGCGAATGGCGGCGCGCGGTGGAGCGCTCGCGCGGATGGAGCCAGTAGGGCGGCGCGGCCCGCTCGCGCCGCTCGCGGCCGCATCGCGCGTCGCCTAGCGCGTCGCCTAGCGCGTCGCCTAGCGCGTCGCCTAGCGCGTCGCGTAGCGCGTCGCCTAGCGCGTCGCGTAGCGTGCCGCCGCCGTGGGTCGCTTGTATAATGCACGCAGACAAACGGCGGCCCTACTATGACAAACAGCACACATTTCGGTTACAAAACGGTCTCCGAGGACGACAAGGTCCACGAAGTGGCCAAGGTGTTCCATTCGGTCGCATCCAAGTACGACGTGATGAACGACCTGATGTCGGGCGGCCTGCACCGTCTGTGGAAGACATTTACCATCGCCAACGCGGGCGTGCGCCCCGGCTTCAAGGTGCTCGACATCGCCGGCGGCACGGGCGACTTGGCCAAGGCCTTCGCCAAGCAGGCCGGCAAGACCGGCGAAGTCTGGCTTACCGACATCAACGAATCGATGCTGCGTGTCGGCCGCGACCGCTTGCTCAACAAGGGCCTGATCACGCCGACCCTGCTGTGCGACGCCGAAAAGCTGCCTTTCCCCGACAATTACTTCGACCGCGTCAGCGTGGCCTTCGGCCTGCGCAACATGACCCACAAGGACCAGGCGCTGGCAGAAATGCGGCGCGTCCTGAAACCCGGCGGCAAGCTGCTGGTGCTGGAGTTTTCCAAGGTCGCCGCGCCCCTGCAAAAGCCCTACGACGTGTATTCGTTCTCGGTGCTGCCGTGGCTGGGCCAGAAAATCGCCGGCGACGCCGACAGCTACCGCTACCTGGCCGAGTCGATCCGCATGCATCCGGACCAGGAAACCCTCAAGACGATGATGGAAACGGCCGGCCTGGAGCGGGTCCAGTATTTCAATTTGACGGCTGGCGTGGCGGCGTTGCACACCGGTATCAAGTTCTAGGAATCGTACGATGAAAAAATTTGTTGCAAGCATGTTCTTCGCCATGTCGGCGTTTTCCGGCGCGGCCATGGCGCAGCAGGCCCCGGCCGCTGCCACCACATCGGAATACCCGCCCCAGGTGCTCATCGGCGGCGCGGTCATGGTGTTCGGCCTGGCTGGATTCTTTGGCTTTCGCATCATCCGGCGCCGCGATGCGGCGGCCAAACCGGCGCCAGCCCCGCTCAGCACCAAGCCCGCCTTTCCGCCCGGTTTCGACAACACCGCCTTCCTGCGCCAGGCCAAGGCCACCTTCATCCGCATGCAAAAGACCTGGGACAAGGCCGACGCCAGCGACCTGCGCCAGTTCACCACGCCGCAGGTCTTCGCCGAATTGCAGCCGCAAATGCAGCTCGCCGGCGCCAGCGTCACCGAGGTGGTGGCGATCGAGTCCGAACTGCTGGGCGTGGAGACGGTCGGCGATGTGTTCCTGGCCACGGTCCGCTTCAGCGGCCAGATCCGCACCGCGCCGGGCGCCGCGCCCGAGCCGCTGGCCGAGGTGTGGAATATGTCCAGGCCGCTCAAAGGCGGCGGCGACTGGAAGCTGGCCGGCATCGGTCAGCTTTCCTGATTATTCTTTCTCAAAGTAACAGTGCTGCCGGAAAAGTGTCCATCAAACTGGTAAGATCAAAACCGCCCGCTGTCCAGGGCGGTTTTGTTTTTTAAGCGTGCCCACATGTCACCACCGAACTCGTTTACCCCCCAATCCGCGCTGATGGCGCCCGCCATCGCCGCAATCAATCACTTGCTGGCGCAGGAAGCGTGGGCCAGGGATGCGCTGGCCCTGCACAGCGGCAAAGTGGCTTGCATCGATGCCAGCGGCATCGCGCTGCGCCTGCTTGTTTCGCGCGACGGCATGGTCGAGGCCGGCCCGGCCGGCAGTGCGGAAGAGGGCGCCAGCGTCACGATCCGCGTCAAGCTGGCCGACTTGCCGCTGATCGCACAGAACCGCGAGCGCGCCTTTTCCTACGTCAAGATCGAAGGCGATGCCGAGTTCGCCAACACGATTTCGCAATTGAGCAAGGGCTTGCGCTGGGAAGCCGAGCACGACCTCGAACGCCTGGTCGGGCCGATTGCCGCCACCCGCCTGGTGGGCGGCGCCCGCGGCGTGCTCGACGGCGTGCGCGCCTTGCATGGCAAGGTGACCGAAAACCTGGCCGAATTCTTCCTCGAAGAGCAGCCGCTGCTGGTGCGGCCAAGCGCGGTCGAGGAATTCGGCGCCGAAGTGAGCCGCCTGCGCGACGATGTCGAACGCACCGCCAAGCGCATCGCCCGGCTCGAACAAAAGCTGGCGCCCGCTGGCGCCGCACCGGACGCGCTCAATGCCGCCGGGCAACAGAAACTGGATCTTTAATGCTATTGAAATTCCTGCGCCTGCTTAAAATTCTCCGCGTTGCAGTCAAGTACGGCCTCGACGAAATCGCCATCTCCGGCCTGAAAGTGCCGCGCACGGCCAAGCTGATCGACACCGTGATTTTCTGGCGCGATATCTCCGCCCCGCGCGGCGAGCGCCTGCGCATGGCGCTCGAAGAACTCGGCCCGATCTTCGTCAAGTTCGGCCAGGTGCTGTCGACCCGGCGCGACCTGATGCCGTTCGACATCGCCGACGAGCTGACCCATCTGCAAGACCGGGTGCCGCCGTTCAGTTCCGAACTGGCGATTGCCCAGATCACGCGCTCGCTGCGCGCCCACCCGGATGAACTGTTCGCCAGCTTCGAGCGCACCCCGGTGGCGTCGGCGTCGATTGCCCAGGTGCACTTCGCCGTCTTGAAAGATGGCAAGGAAGTCGCGGTCAAGGTGCTGCGTCCGGGCATGAAAAAGTCGATCGATGAAGACGTGGCGCTGATGCATATCGCCGCCGAGTGGATCGGACGCATCTGGGCCGACAGCAAGCGTTTGAAACCGAAGGAAGTGGTCGCCGAATTCGACAAATACCTGCACGACGAGCTCGACCTGATGCGCGAGGCGGCCAACGCCAGCCAGCTGCGCCGCAACTTCGCCGGCTCCAACCTGCTGATGGTGCCCGAGATGTACTGGGATTACTGCGCCAGCAGCGTGATCGTGATGGAACGCATGCACGGCATTCCGGTGTCGCAGATCGACCGCCTGGCGGCCGAGGGCGTGGATTTGAAGAAACTGTCCAGCGATGGCGTCGAGATTTTCTTCACCCAGGTGTTTCGCGATGGCTTTTTCCACGCGGATATGCATCCGGGGAATATCCTGGTCTCGGTGGCGCCGGAAACCTTCGGCCGCTATATTGCGCTCGACTTCGGCATCGTCGGCACCCTGAACGACTTCGACAAGGATTACCTGTCGCAAAACTTCCTGGCTTTCTTCCGGCGCGACTACAAGCGCGTGGCCGAAGCCCACATCGAATCGGGCTGGGCCCCGCGCGAAACCCGGGTCGACGAACTCGAATCGGCCGTGCGCGCCTGCTGCGAACCGATCTTCGACCGCCCGCTCAAGGATATTTCCTTCGGCCAGATCCTGCTGCGCCTGTTCCAGACCTCGCGCCGCTTCAATGTCGAAGTCCAGCCGCAACTGGTACTGCTGCAAAAGACCCTGCTCAATATCGAAGGCCTGGGGCGCCAGCTCGACCCCGACCTGGACCTGTGGAAGACCGCCAAGCCCTATCTGGAGCGCTGGATGGGCGAGCAGGTCGGCGTGCGCGGCATGATCGAGCGCCTCAAGGCCGAGGCGCCGCGCTACACCCATATCATTCCGCAACTGCCACGCCTGGTTCACCGGGCGCTGCTGCATGCGTCCGAGCCGGCCACCGTCAACCAGGACTTGCTCAAGATCCTGGTGGCCGAGCAGCAGCGCACCAACCGCCTGCTTTCGGTGGCGCTGGCTTGCGCCGCGCTGGTCGTGAGCGGGGCGGTGGCGCTGCTGGCTTACGGCCGCTGGTCGCACCTGTTCTGACCATGGTCGATTTCGCCAGCCGCGATCCGCAATCGCCCGCCTTCTGGGATGAGCGCTTCGAGCGCGGTTTCACGCCCTGGGACCGGGGCGGGGTGCCGGCGGCGCTGCGTGATTTCGCCAGCCGCGCCGGGCGTGGGCTGCGCACCCTGATTCCCGGCTGCGGGGCCGCGTATGAACTGGCCTATCTGTCCGAGGCCGGCTGGAACGTCACCGCCATCGATTTTTCGCCGGCCGCCGTGGCCGCCGCCCGGGCGGCGGTGGGACCGTGGAGCGAGCGCGTGCGCGAGGCCGACTTTTTTGCCTTTGCGCCTACGCTGCCGCTGGAATTGATCTATGAACGCGCTTTCCTGTGCGCCTTGCCGCGCGCCATGTGGCCGCAAGTGGCCGCGCGCTGGGCCGACCTGCTGGCGCCGGGAGCGCTGCTGGCGGGATTTTTCTTTTTTGACGATGCACCCAAGGGGCCGCCGTTCGGCATTGCACGGGCCGCACTCGATGCACTGCTCACGCCGGCGTTTCGCTGCGTGGAAGAGGCTGCCGTGGAAGATTCGATTGCCGTGTTTGCCGGCAAGGAGCGCTGGATGGTGTGGCAGCGCAGCTGAACCGTTCCCGCTGAGGGAACGGCCTCATGCACGCCGCAGCGGGGCCAGGCCACCGCTGCGGCGCTGGCCGGAGCCGCTTACTTCGATGCTGCCGGGGTGGCTGCCGCTGGTGCTGCCCCGTGATCGTGGCCATCGCCGGCCGCTGGTGTCGCCATGCCCGGTGCAGCTGGTGCTGCCGCAGGCGCTGCCACCGGGGTGGTGTACACAATCTTGGCGTCAGCTTTCAGCTTGTCCAGATAGGCCTTCATGTTGGTGCGCTGGACTTGCTGCTTGAGCTGGTCCTTGAGCTGCTCGAACGGCGGCGGCGTGATCGGACGCGAATCTTCCAGCATGATCACGTGGTAGCCGAACTGCGACTTGACTGGCTCGTCGGTGAACTTGCCTTTTTCCAGCTTGGCCACGGCCGCGCCGAACTCGGGCACCATGCTGGCCGGGTTGAACCAGCCCAGGTCGCCGCCGTTGACTTTCGAGCCGGGATCGTTCGATTTTTCCTTGGCCAGGCTGGCGAAGGCTTTCGGATCCTTTTTCAGCTTGGCGATGATGCTTTTCGCTTCGGCTTCATCCTTGACCAGGATGTGGCGCGCCTTGAATTCGGTGCCGCCGGCCGAGCCGACCATCTTGTCGTATTCAGCCTTGAGCATGGCGTCGGTCACCGGATTGGCTTTGATGTAATCCTGGATGTAGGCGTTGGCCGTCATCGATTGCTTGATCAGGTCCATCTGGCGCTTCACGTCGTCGCTCTTGTCCAGGCCCTTCTTGATGCCTTCATTGGCCACCAGGGTCTGCATCGCCAGATTGTCGATGATGGCCTTGCGCAGCTCGGGGCTGTCCGGCTGGCCCTGGGCGGTACGCTCCTTGACCATCATGTCGACCGTGGCGGTCGAAATCGCGGTACCGTTGACGGTGGCTGCGACGCCATCCTTGGCGGCAGGCGTCGAGGCGGACGCCGTACCGGACGCCGTACCGGAGGCCGGCGTCGCTGCCTTGGCAGAATCTTTTGGGCCGCAGGCGGCCAGTGCCAGCGCCGAAGCAGCGCTGATGAGCAGAACACGAGACTTTATCAACATCGTTCAATTTCCTTTTTCAAGTTAGCCCGGCGCATGCCGCGCTGCAGGCACGCATCTTACCATCCCCGTGGTTGCCCATTTATGCTTGCGTCTTTGAAAAAAGCTTATAATTCAGGGTTTTGACGATTTTTGCGGAGTATTCAATGCCGATTTACGCCTACCGCTGCGATGAATGCGGTTTTGCCAAGGATGTATTGCAGAAGATCTCCGACCCGGTGTTGACGGTCTGCGTGTCCTGCGGCAAGCCTTCTTTCAAGAAGCAATTAACCGCCGCCGGCTTCCAGCTCAAGGGAACCGGCTGGTACGCCACCGATTTCCGGGGCGGAGCCGCGCCATCCACGGGTACCGCCAGCGGTCCGGCCGAGGGCAGTGCAGCCGCGCCCGCGGCGGCGACGACGCCTGCCGCCGACGCTTCCACGCCGGCGGCGCCAGCCAAGCCGGCGGCCACCCCCGGCAGCGGCACGCCCTGAGCCAAGGGACGCCCTGGCGTCCCGCCAATCACCGAGAGCCGAATGCGTAAATATTTCATCACCGGATTGCTGGTCCTGGTCCCGCTGGCGATCACCCTGTGGGTCCTGAACCTGGTCATCAGCACCATGGACCAGTCGCTGCTGCTGGTGCCGGTCAACTGGCGTCCGGCGGCCCTGTTCGGACGCGACATTCCGGGCCTGGGCACGATCCTGACGATCGCCATCGTGTTCCTGACGGGCTTGCTGGCCAACAACCTGGTCGGCAACTACCTGGTGCGCCTGTGGGAACGCCTGCTGCACCGCATTCCGGTGGTCAGTTCGCTCTACGGCAGCGTCAAGCAAGTGTCGGATACCTTGTTTTCCTCGTCCGGCAACGCCTTCCGCAAGGCCGTGCTGCTGCCGTATCCGCACGCGGATAGCTGGACCATCGGTTTCCTGACCGGCGTGCCGGGCGGCGACGTGAAGAACCACCTGGTGGGCGACTACGTCAGCGTGTACGTGCCGACCACGCCGAACCCGACCTCGGGCTTTTTCCTGATGATGGAACGCAGCAAGGTTATCGAACTCGACATGAGTGTCGACGCAGCCCTCAAATACATCGTCTCGATGGGCGTGGTCGCCCCCGAGCATTTGCCAACCAAAGAGTAAGAGTGCGGCGCTTTGCCTCCGCGCCCGTTGAATAACCAACCTAGACTGAAAACACTATGTCCTCCATGCGTACAAACTACTGCGGCCTTGTCACTGAAGAATTGCTGGGCCAAACCGTCAGCCTGTGCGGCTGGGTACACCGCCGCCGCGACCACGGTTCGCTGATTTTCATCGACCTGCGCGACCGCGAAGGCCTGGTGCAGGTGGTCTGCAATCCGGAGCAGGCGGAGATGTTCAAGGTCGCCGAAGCGGTGCGTAACGAATACTGCCTGCGCGTGACCGGTGTGGTCACCGCGCGCATCGGCAACACGGTCAACAACAACCTCAAGTCGGGCAAGATCGAGATCGTCGCCAGCGCCGTCGAAGTGCTCAACGCCTCGGTGCCGGTACCGTTCCAGCTGGACGACGACAACCTGTCGGAAACGACCCGCCTGACCCACCGCGTGCTCGACCTGCGCCGTCCGCAGATGCAGAACAATCTGCGCCTGCGCTACAAGGTGACGATGGAAGTGCGCAAGTACCTCGACAACCTCGGCTTCATCGATATCGAAACGCCGATGCTGACCAAGTCGACCCCGGAAGGCGCGCGTGACTATCTGGTGCCGTCGCGTGTCAACGCGGGCAACTTCTTCGCGCTGCCGCAGTCGCCGCAGCTGTTCAAGCAATTGCTGATGGTCGCCAACTTCGACCGTTACTACCAGATCACCAAGTGCTTCCGCGACGAAGACTTGCGTGCCGACCGCCAGCCTGAATTCACCCAGATCGACTGCGAAACCTCGTTCCTGACCGAACAGGAAATCCGCGACCTGTTCGAAGCGATGATCCGCATCGTCTTCAAGAATACGCTCGACATCGACCTGCCGAACCCGTTCCCGGTGATGGACTTCGCCACCGCGATGGGCCTGTACGGTTCGGACAAGCCGGACATGCGCGTGAAGATGGAATTCACCGACCTGACCGACGACGTCAAGGATGTCGAATTCAAGATCTTCGCCGGCGCCGCCAACATGGTGGGCGGGCGCATCGTGGGCCTGCGCGTGCCGCAGGGCGGCAGCATGCCGCGTTCCGAGATCGACGCGTACACCCAGTTCGTCGCGATCTATGGCGCCAAGGGTCTGGCTTACATCAAGGTCAACGAGAAGGCCAAGGGCCGTGACGGCTTGCAGTCGCCAATCGTCAAATCGCTGCACGATGCCGCACTGGCCGCGATCCTCGAAAAAACCGGCGCGCAAGACGGCGACCTGATTTTCTTCGGTGCCGACAAGGCGAAGGTCGTCAACGACGCCATCGGCGCGCTGCGCGTGAAGATCGGCCACTCGGACTTCGGCAAGAAAGCCGGCCTGTTCGACGACGTCTGGAAACCGTTGTGGGTGGTCGACTTCCCGATGTTCGACTACGACGAAGAGTCGGACCGCTGGACCGCGACCCACCATCCATTCACGGCGCCGAAAGACGGCCATGAAGACATGCTCGAAACGAACCCTGGCGCCTGTATCGCCAAGGCGTACGACATGGTCTTGAACGGCTGGGAACTGGGTGGCGGTTCGATCCGTATCCACCGCGAAGAAGTGCAGAGCAAGGTATTCCGCGCACTGAAGATCGATGCCGAAGAAGCCCAGCTCAAGTTCGGCTTCCTGCTCGACGCGCTGCAATACGGCGCGCCGCCGCACGGTGGCCTGGCCTTCGGCCTGGACCGGATCGTGACGATGATGACCGGCTCGGACTCGATCCGCGACGTGATCGCCTTCCCGAAAACCCAGCGCGCCCAGTGCCTGCTGACCAATGCCCCGTCCGAAGTCGACGAGAAGCAACTGCGCGAACTGCATATCCGCTTGCGCAACGCCGAACCGAAGATCGTTTAAACTGAAAAGCACGGTTCGCCGTGCTTTTTTTTCGTCCGCGGCCTTGGCCTCGATCTCGACCAATGATTCATGCCCGCTAAAATTCCGGAATCCGTTCTCGTCGTCATCCACACGCCCGCGCTGGAGGTGCTGCTCATCGAGCGCGCCGACAAGCCGGGATTCTGGCAGTCGGTCACCGGCTCGCTCGACGCGCCCGATGAACCGCTGCTCGACACCGCCGCGCGTGAACTGTTCGAGGAAACCGGGATCGTGGCCGACGGCGCCAGCATTGCGCTGCGCGACTGGCAGCTGTCGAATATCTATGAAATCTATCCGGTCTGGCGCCACCGCTACGCGCCTGGCGTGACCCACAACACCGAGCACGTGTTCAGCGTGTGTGTGCCGCGCGACACGCCCATCGTGTTGAGCGCGCGCGAGCACGTGCGGCACGTCTGGCTGCCCCACGTGGAGGCGGCCGACCGCTGCTTTTCATCGTCCAACGCGGAAGCGATTTTGCAGCTTCCGCGCAGGGTTGGCTGAGCGGCAGGACTGGGTTACGCGTGATTTAGACGAGCGGCATCGTGTTGCCGATCAGCGCTACATCGGCCTCTGAAAAGGGCGTTTCCAGCCACGCTGCGCTGGCCGGGACCGGCGTGGTATCGGCCAGCAGCTCGGCCTTGATGCGCGCCAGATCCCACGTAACACCATCGGCAAAGCTGATCTTCTGCAGTGAGTTGAACCATCTCGGGACCTCCTGCAATATGAAGCTGTCCACCCGAATCTGGTCGGCGCTGCCGGCGATCTTGATGAGCAGGGCGTGGCCGTCCGCGCTGAGCTGGAGATCGCTCCCGGCGATTCCCGCCTTGAACTGCAGCGTATCAACCGTATCGGGGCGCGCATTGGCTTCGACGGCCTTGATGGCGTCCTGGCCGTCGCCCCTGCCGAATACATAGGTATCGTTGCCAGAACCGCCGTGCAGCTCATCCATTCCTTTGCCTCCCTCAAGCGTATCGTTGCCATCCGCGCCATCCAAGGTGTCGTTGCCACCGCGGCCGGTAATGTTGTCGCCAGCGTTGCTGCCCCCAATCGTATCGCTCACTTCTGTTCCCTTGAACAACTTGGCTTCAATCGCAGGAAGATCCCAACTGGTTCCGTCGGCGAAGCTAATGCGCTGCAGTGTGTTGACGGGGTTGGATGTCGTTCCGTTTGCCAGAAAGCCGGAAACTTGAATCTGCCCCTCCGCGTTGAGGAAGCGGATCAATAACACACTTGATGTGCTCTCCAGATGAACGTCGTCGGGAAGAATGCCGGCTTTGAATTGCAGCGTATTGAAGCCATTGTCCTCAGTGCTACGGATGAAATCGAGGGAATCCAGGCCGTCGCCAGGTCCGTAGACGTAGGTATCGTCGCCAAATCCGCCCTGAATTTCATCGGACCCGGGGCCACCATCGAGCGTATCGTTACCGAACCCGCCATCGAGCCAGTCATTGCCCTCCTGGCCGTAGATGCGGTCGTTTCCTCCGGTACCAGTGAGCACATCGTTACCGCTGGTTCCGGCATACAACTTCGCATTGATTGCTGCCAGGTTCCAGCTGCTGCCGTCGGCGAAGAGGAACTGCTGCAGTGGATTGGTGTAGGTATTGGCAACCATTAGCGGCACATAACCATCGGCGCGCAACTGGTCGGTGCTGCCTTTGATCTTGATGATGAGCATGCCGCCGTTCGCCGTCAGTTCGATGTCGCTCGGCAGCACGCCCGCCTTGAACGAGAGCGTATCGACCGAGCCGGTTTTCCGGTCAAGGTCGGTCACGATGGTGTCCTGGCCGTCACCTTTGCCGAACGAATAGGTGTCGTTGCCGTCGCCGCCATACAGACGGTCGTTGCCAGTGCCCCCATCGAGGGTGTCGTTGCCGCCCTCGCCGCTGAGCGAGTCGTTGCCGCTGCCGCCGTCGAGGACATCGTTGCCAGTTTTGCCGCTGAGCGCGTCATCACCGGCGCGGCCGCTGATGCGATCGTCGAGGTAAGTGCCGCTGCGCGTGTCGGCCAGATCGGTGCCGGCGTACAGGGCGGCGCTGATGGCAGCCAGGTCCCAGGTAATCCCGTTCGCGAAGACGATTTGCTGGAGTGGATTGGCGGTGTTGGTGATGCTGTTGCCATACAGGAAACCATCGACCCGGAACTGGTCGGTGCTGCCGTTGATGTTGATGAGCAATGAGGTGCCGCTCATGTCGAAGCCGATGTCGGCCGGCAGCACGCCCGGCTTGAAGCGCAGCGTGTTGGTTTCGCCGGCTGGGCGGACCCCTGTGCCGTACACGATATCGCGGCCGTCGCCGCGCCCGAACAGGTAGACATCGCTGCCCAGGCCGCCATCCATCGTATCGTTGCCCGCGCCGCCGTCAAGGGTGTCGTTGCCGCCCATGCCGAACAGCTTGTCGGCGCCGGCCTGGCCTTGCAGGACATCGTCCGTGTCGCCGCCTGTCAGCGTGTCGTTGCCTGCGGTGCCCACGTAAGCGGTGGAGATAGCGGAAGAAATTGAATCAAAGGTATTGTTATGCATTTAAGTTTCTAGTGTGAAGAGTTGAATTTGTTGCAACAGTCGGCGGCCGCGTAGCAGTGTATCTGTCGCCTGACTGCGTGTTTTACTGAGGGTAAGTTACTTTGGAAATGGTACCACTATGAAATCATTTTGGATAAATAATCTTGATATTTTTGCAATTTTATCGGTTTGGCTGTGCCACCGGACTGGCCGGGCTGCCCGCTGGCGCCGGCGTCAGAGCCGACGCCTTTTTCACCAGGCTTGCAGAGCGGCCCGCGCTGTACCGCTGCTTGCTACCGCGCGCGTGAACTGTTCGAACAAACCGGGATCGGGGCCGACGGCGCTGGCATTGCGCTGCGCGACTGGCAGCTGTTGGATATTGATGAACTCTACCCGTCTGGCGCCATCGCTTAACCCGGGGTGACCCACAACACCGAACATGTATTCTGCGTGTGCGTGCCGCGCGACACGCCCATCGTATTGAGCGCGCGCGAGCACTTGCGGCACGTGTGGCTGCCCCAGATGGACGCGGCCGACCGCTGCTTTTCTTCATCGAACGCGGAAGCGATTTTGCAGCTTCCGCGCGGGCTGAGCGCACCAGGCTGGCCGGCAGGGCGCCGGCCAGCCCACCTGCCTGCGTCGCTTACAGCGCCGCCGCCGTGGCGACGCCGACCAGGCCGACATCGTGTTCGAATGCCGTCATGCTGGCCAACGGTGCGGCGGCCGGGACCGGCGTGCTGTCGGCCACCAGTTCGGCGTTGATCTGGGCCAGATCCCAGCTGATGCCGTCGGCGAACTTGATCTGCTGCAAAGGATTGGCCGGGTTCGGCGTCGTCGTTTGCGACAGGAAGTTGTAGACCGTCAGTTGGTCGGTGGCGCCGGCCAGCTTGATGATCAAGGTCGTGCCCGACTTGCTCAGTTGCAGGTCGCTGCCGGCGATGCCGGCGTCGAACTGCAAGGTATCGATCTTGCCCGCCGTGCTGTCGCTGCTGCCGACCAGGGTATCCTGGCCATCGCCGCGGCCGAACAGATAGGTATCGCTGCCGCGCCCGCCGGTGATCTGGTCGTTGCCGGCACCGCCGCGCAGGATGTCGTTGCCGGCCTTGCCATCGATGAGGTCATTGCCGTCCTGGCCGTTGATGACATCGGCATTCATGCTGCCGTCGATCAGGTCGCTTCCACTGGTGCCGGCGAACAGCTTCGCTTCGATGGCTGCCAGGTTCCAGCTCGTGCCGTCGGCAAAGCGGATCTGCTGCAGGGGATTGGCGTTGCTCGCCGTACTGTCCTGATACAGGAAATCCTGCACAGTGAGCGTGTCCGGCGCGCCGTTGATCTTCACCGTCAATGCGCCTGCGCTGCTGCCCAGGCTGATGTCGCCCGGCAGCACCCCGTCCTTCAATTGCAGGGTATCGACCTTGCCGACGGTCCAGTCGCTGGTCGAGCGGATTGTGTCGGCGCCATCGCCGCGCCCGAACAGGTAAATGTCGCTGCCTTCGCCGCCGTTGATGGTGTCGTTGCCGGCGCCGCCGTCGAGCGTGTCGTTGCCACCCTTTCCATCGATCATGTCGGCGCCGCCCAGGCCGGTGATGAAATCGGCCTTGAAGGTGCCGCTGATTTCCTCGGCGCCATTGGTGCCGGCGTACAGCAGGCTTTCCATCTTCGCCAGGTTGCATACCGTGCCATCGGCGAAACGGATCTCTTGCAGCGGGTTGCCGGCATTGGCGGTGTCGTCCTGGCCGAGAAAACTCTCTATCCGGACCTGCTCGGTGCCGCCGTTGATATTGATGACCAGCGCGCTGTAGGAGGTGGCCAGGGTGATGTCGGCCGGCGTGATGCCGGCCTTGAACTGCAGCACGTCGACCTTGCCCACCGAATAATCGTAGGTGGGCAAGATCGTATCGGCGCCGTCGCCCCTGCCGAACAGATAGGTGTCGCTGTCGCCGCCGCCATTGATCGTGTCGTTGCCCAGGCCGCCATCGATGGTGTCGTTGCCGGCCTTGCCTGCCAGGAAATCAGCGCCGTCGAGGCCGAACATGGTGTTGGCGTTGGCGGTGCCCGACACCCGGTCCGCGCCGGCGCTGCCGCCATAGATCCGCGCGTCGATCGCCGCCAGGTCCCACGCGCTGCCGTCGGCGAAGCGGATTTGCTGCAGCGCATTGATGGCGCGGCTGGTATCGCTGTTCGGCATGAATTGCTCGATGCTCACCTGGTCGGTGCTGCCCTTGATCTTGGCCACCAGGCCCTCGTAAGGGGACGCTTCAAGCAGCACGTCGGCGGGAAGCACGCCGGGCTTGAGCTGCAGGGTATCGATGCCGGCGCCGTTGTAGACGGTGATTTTGTCCTGGCCGTCGCCTCTGCCGAACAGGAAGGTGTCGTTGCCGGTACCGCCGTTGACGGTATCGTTGCCGCTGCCGCCATCGATGGTGTCGTCGCCGCCCCGGCCTTCGAGTTTGTCGTTGCCGCCCAGGCCATTGATCAGGTCCGCGCCGCTGGTGCCGCCGATGGTGTCGTTGCCGTCGCTGGTGGCGTTCAGCCTGGCCAGGATGGCGGCACCATCCCACGAGGTGCCGTCGTCGAAGCGGATTTGCTGCAGCGGATTGTAGGCATTACCGATATCGTCGCCGTTCAGGAACGCGCTGACCGTGATTTTGTCGGTGCTGCCCTTGAAGGTGATGACCAGGTCGGACAGATAGCGGCCCAGGATCACGTCCCCGGCGGCGATGCCTGCCTTGAATTGCAAGGTATTGAGCTTGCCTGGCGCGCCGTCGTCCACCGCGCGAATCTCGTCCTGGCCGTCGCCTTTGCCGAACAGATAGGTATCGTTGCCCACGCCGCCATTGATGACGTCGTTGCCCAGGCCGCCGTCGATGGTGTCATTGCCGCCCTTGCCGTCGATCCAGTCGTTACCCGCCTGTCCCGTGATCAGCTCGCCCTTGATGGTGCCGTCGAGCCGGTCCGCATCCTTGCTGCCTGCGTACAGGGCCGCCTGGATGCTGGCCAGGTTCCAGCTCGTGCCGTCGGCAAACTTGAATTCTTGAACGGGATTGTAGGGTAAAGCCGGGTCGTCCTGGACCAGGAAACCTTCGATGGTCACCTGGTCGGCAGTGTCGCGGATCTTGACGATGATGCCGCCGTAGCCTACCGGGGCAGGTGTGACGATGATGTCGCCCGGCAGCACGCCGTTCTTGAACTGGAGCGTGCCCAGGCGGCCCGCATCGAGCGTCATGCCCATCGAGATGGTGTCCTGGCCGTCGCCTTTGCCGAACAGATAGACGTCCTTGCCGAAGCCGCCGTTGAGGGTATCGTTGCCGGCACCGCCGTCGAGCGTGTCGGCGCCATCATTGCCGTAGAGCGCGTCGCTAGCGGCGCCGCCCAGCAGGACATCGTTATCGAGGCCGCCATACAGGTAATCGTTGCCGGCGCCGCCATCGAGCGTGTCGCTGCCTTGCGCGCCATCGAGCAGGTCGTCGCCATCGCCGCCGTCGAGCTTGTCGTTGCCCTCGTTGCCTGACAGGTTGTCATTACTGGCGCCACCGAGCAAGACGTCGTTGCCGAGTCCGCCGATGACGGTATCGGCGCCGGCGCCGCCGTCGATCGTGTCGTCGCCGCCTTTGCCGTCAAGCACGTCGTTGCCACCCAGGCCGGTGATCGCATCGGCCAGATAAGTGCCGCCGCGTACGTCTGCGCCTTCCGTCCCGGCGTACAGCCTGGCCTGGATCTCGGCCAGGTTCCAGGTAGTGCCGTCGGCGAAAACGATCTGTTGCAGGGGATTGGCGCTGTTGGTAGTGCTGTTCCCGTACAGGAAGCCGTCGACCCGGAACTGGTCAGTGGTGCCGATGATATTGATGAGCATGGAGGTGCCGCTCATGTCGAAGGACAGGTCGGACGGCAGCACGCCTTCCTTCAGGCGCAGCGTATTGACTTCGGTCAATGGGCGCACCTCGGTCATGTAGACGATGTCGCGGCCGTCGCCGCGGCCGAACAGGTAGGTATCGTTGCCCAGGCCGCCGTTCATGAAGTCGTTGCCGGCGCCGCCGTCGAGCGTGTCGTTGCCGTCCAGGCCGAACAATTGATCGGCGCCGGCCAAGCCGTTGAGCAGGTCATCGGCAGCGCTGCCGCTGAGCGTGTCGTTGCCGGCGGTGCCGTTCAGAGTGGCGGTGGGGGTGATGTTTGCACTATTGAGCGTAGTCGTGTTCAGGGGCATGATGTCTTTCTGGCGGTGGGAAGATCGAAAATCGGTTCAGATTGGCTTGCATCACATCATTGCAGCTTCTACAATAACTGTGTACATACAGAAATAATATCGCGAGGGCAATGATGCAAAAGTTCAAATTTGAGGAAAATAAAGAAAGGCAACAACACGCAACTGTTTCGCTGTAGCCGCAAGAAACGGATATACAAGCGCGAAAAAATTCGTTCATTCTGTGTTCTGGCCGGGCTAGGCTCGGCCCATGAAAAACGACATCCCCGAACCGGCCGGCGCGCGGGCGCCGCATTGGAACTTAGGTCCCGTCATCGAGCAGTTGCGCGTGTCGCGCGAAGCGACGCATAACATCCGCCACCACGGGCGGGTGCGCGAACTGCCGTAGCGCGAGGCGCTTACCGTGATCGTGAACGGCTTGTCGGCGGCGCTGTTTCCCACCCATTACGGCCGCCCCAACCTGACCGACGAGAGCATCGACTATTTTGTTGGCGACACCCTCACCACCACCCTCAACCGGCTGGTCGAACAGGTGCGCGGCGGCTTGCCGTTTTCGGCCGGGCCGGACGAGGCGAGCATCGAGGAGCTGGGGCAGAAAGCGGCCGCCATCACGCGCGACTTCGCCGCCCTGCCGGGCATCCGCGCGCTGCGAGTGTCGGACGTGCAGGCCGCGCTGGCGGGCGACCCGGCGGCCACCTCGGTGGCCGAAATCATGCTGTGCTATCCCGGCACCATCGCCATCCTGTATTACCGCTTCGCGCACCGCCTGCACCAGCTGGGCGTGCCGTTCCTGGCGCGGCTGGTGTCGGACATCGGCCATTCGCTGACCGGGATCGACATCCATCCGGGCGCGCGCATCGGCGCCAGCTTTTTCATCGATCACGGCACCGGCGTGGTCATCGGCGAGACGGCCATCATCGGCCAGCGCGTGCGCCTGTACCAGGCCGTCACGCTCGGCGCCAAGCGCTTCCCGGCCGACGAGAACGGGGTCTTGATCAAGGGCGTGGCGCGCCATCCGGTGGTCGAGGACGATGCTGCGCAGGATGGCCGCCTTGAGCGGGGCCTGCGTGCTGTCGCCGCGCCGGCGAGGGCGCGCCAGCGGCACCGCGAATTCGGCCGCCACCGGGCCGGCGGCGCTATCGAGCAGCAGCACGCGGTCGCTCAGGTACAGCGCTTCGTCGATGTCGTGCGTGACCAGCAGCAGGCGGTGCCGTCGGCCTTGAATTCGTCTTCCAGCCAGCCGAAACGGCGCAGTACCAGGCTGGTTGGCGAGTAGTAGGCGTAGTCCAGGCGTAATTCGCGTAGCGGCGCCGTGCTGGCGGCACCGGGGAAGACCGACAGGGCGGCCAGTTGCAGGAGGTTGCTGCGTTTCATGGGGTCCTTGAGGTGAGGCCAGGAAAATGGCGTCGAAGTGACCCGCTTCGAGCAGTTGGGCCAGTTCGATCCAGTAGTCGGCGTCGAGATAGCGGTGGCTGGTGTCGCGCGGGTGGGTCCACAGTCCGGGCGACTGGTGGCCCACGGTGTTCATCTGGAACGTGTTGAAACGGATCGGCTTGGCCATGATGCTATTTGGCTGCCGCTTGCAGGGCAAGCTGATAGTCGGTCTTGGCGTAACCGGCGAAGTGCTTGTTGGTCACCGCCAGGAACTCCGGCGGGCGGTAAGCCGCTGCCAGATCCTTGGCAAACTGCTTCTGTTTGTCGGCGGTGCGCACCGCCACCAAGTTGATGTAGTTGGGCGAGATCTTTTCGGTGACCAGGGCTTCGGTCAGTTTCAGGCCCGAGGCCAGCGCGTAGTTCCCGTTAACAAAGCAAAGGAGAAGTCGGTGTCCTGCAGCGAGCGCGGAAGCTGGGCCGCTTCCAGCGGCACCAGTTTGATCTTCTACTGGTAGCTGGCGATGTCCTTTTTGGACGCGCGTACCGGGTCGAATTTGTCGCGCTGCTTGATCCAGCCCAGTTGATCGAGCAGCACCAGCGCGCGCGCCTGGTTGGTCGGATCGTTCGGCAGCGCCACGGTGCTGCCGTCCTTCACATCGGTCAGCGCTTTGTGTTTTTTGCTGCAGATGGCGATCGGTGCTGTAGGAATCGTCACAAGGTCGGTCAGCGCCAGTTTATGCTCGGTCGCGAACTTGGTTAAATAGACGATGTGCTGGAACACGTTGGCGTCGAGCGCGCCTTCGGCCAGTGCGAAGTCGGGCTGGATGTAGTCGTTGAATTCGATGACCTTGACCGTGTACCCCTGCTTTTCCAGGATCGGCTTGATCCCGAGCTTGATCTGGCCGGCGTACGGCCCGGCACTGGTGCCGATGACGATTTCTTTTGGGTCCTTGGCGCTGGCGCTTGAGGCGATGGCGAGGCTGGCGATGGCGGCGATGAAAGTGCGGCGTGCGATGAGCATGGTGTCCTCTGAATGAAGTGAGTAAGAATTAGCGCTGGTCGATGCGGCGTGCGATGCGGGTGCCGGTGAACTGGATGGTCTGCACCAGCACTACCAGGATGGCGACGGTGATGAGCATGATGTCGGTCTGGAAGCGGTAGTAGCCGTAGCGGCTGGCCAGGTCGCCGATGCCGCCGCCGCCCACCACGCCGGCCACCGCCGAATACGACAGGAAGCTGATCGACAGTACCGTCAACGCCAGCACCAGGCCCGAACGCGCTTCCACCAGCAGCACGCGGGTGACGATCTGGAACTCGGAGGCGCCCATGGCGTGCGCGGCTTCGATCACGCCGCGCGGTACGTCGCGCAGGTTTTGTTCCACCAGCCGTGCAAAGTAGGGAATGGCCGCGAACGAGAGCGGCACGGCGGCCGCCAGCGGCCCGATCGGGGTGCCGGCGATGAGGCACGTGAACGGTACCAGCGCCACCAGCAAGATGATGAAGGGGAAGGAGCGCACGGTGTTGACGATCCATCCCAGCACCAGCGCGAGCGGGCGGTTTTGCAGCGACTGGCCGTCGGCCACCAGGAACAGCACGATGCCGAGCCGGCGTTTGCCGCGCTGGAACAGAGCGTGCTGGCGCGTGTGCTGCACAAATAGGCGCACTCGGACACGAGCACACTAGCGCGGACGCAGCGATGTCTCGGCGAATATCGTTACTTGTGCCCGCTCTCTTTCCGGGCGCGTTGGCCATCAGGGGCCTGGCGTACGCGCTCAAGCACTGAGTCCAGTGCGACCAGGTCATTTTCGTCCGGGCCCAGATCGCTTGTTTTTACGTTACGGATGTTGCGCAGCTTCCTTGATTCGATGTAGATTTTTCCGCCGCGCACATGGGCGGGCGACCATGAAATGCTGTCGCCTTCCTGATTGACAATGACCTGCCTTCGCCACTCGGTGAAACGCGGCCCCCATTCGCCGATGCCTTGTTTGAATACCCTTGTCGGACCGCCGGCTTCTCCTAAAAAAACCTGCTCCACTTGCACTTCCATGCTCTCGCAGCCACCGCCGTTATGAATGCAAACCCATTGCGTACCGGCCGATTGCGGCTTGCGCGCCTCGCATGGATCCGGGCATCCCTGCGCGCCATACGCCAGCAAGACCACCCGCTGCACCTTGCCTGCCAGCAGAACGTCTTGCGCCGACGCCTGCGACATGGCCACCAGAAGGACCAGCGCGGCTAGCCTGACATGGTTCATGCGTGCCTCTTCGATTTGAAAATTGCTCTAACTTTAATATTTCCAGAATTTCAAGGTATATTCTTCGCTTCGCTCCAGGGCGTGACCTTGCGCTGGCATCCGTGCCGGCCTCATGCCGCTGAACAGCTGCAATGTCTTCAGTTAATTGGACATTGCGTTTTTGTTTAAGTTCATGCAGTCGTTCAGGGTATCCGGCTGCCCGGTTACCTGGGATTTTTCTCGCGACCAATCCGCCCTGAGCGGGCAGAAGTGCGCACGATAGAGTTCCTTCTGAAGAACATCCACTGATGGGGTTAGAATGTTCCCATGAAGATTCGTGTCGCTACCTATAATATCCACAAAGGCGTGTCCTCCATCCGGAGCACACCACGCGTGCTGGCCCTGAAAAAGGCGATCGCCCAGTTCGATGCGGAGGTCGTGTTCCTGCAGGAAGTGCAGGGCAAGCATGACCACAACTCGGCGAAGTTCGGCGACGAGAGCCGCGGACACCGCCATTGGCCCGAGCGTGCCCAGCACGAGTATTTCGCGGGCGACTCGCATCATTCCGCCTATGGCATGAATGCGGTCTACGATCACGGCCACCACGGCAATGCCTTGCTGTCCGCGTTTCCCATCGGCGGCACGCATAACCATGACGTGTCCGACCATGCATACGAGCAGCGCGGCATCCTGCATTGCATCCTCGATACGCCCCAATGCCAGGTGCACTGCTACGTGGTCCACCTGGGCCTGTTCGAATCGGGACGCGGACGCCAGACCCAGGCGCTGATCGATTGCGTGAATGCATCGGCGCCGAATGGCGAGCCGGTCATCATCGCGGGCGACTTCAACGACTGGCGCAACAATCTCAGCGACAAGCTGCGCAAGGAGCTGGGCGTGGTGGAAGTATTCGACGAACTGGGCGCGCGTTCGCGCCTGGGCGACCTGGTGCGCAGCTTCTCGGGGCGCGAAAGAGCGGTCACGCCGGCGCGCACCTTCCCCGCCGCGCTGCCTTTTTTTCGCCTGGACCGCATCTATGTGCGCGGCTTCAAGGTCGACACGGCCGAGGTCTTGCATGGTACGTTATGGGCCAAATTGTCCGACCACGCCCCGATCGTGGCCAACCTCAAGCTGGCCTGAGGCTTTGCAACCAACCATGAAGCACTATGCGCTCGGTCCATTACACCGCCCACAACGATATCGCCCTGCTTGAAACCGGACTGGCATTCTTCCCCGCATTGATCGCGGCCATCGACGGCGCCCAGTACGATATTTACTTCGAGACCTATATCTTTGCGGACGACGCCACCGGCCGTTCGGTGGCCGACGCCCTGTGCCGGGCCGGCCAGCGCGGGGTCAAGGTGCGCGTGGTCACCGACTGGTGGGGCACCGGACGCACGCGCTCGACCGCCCTGGGCATCGCCTTTGCCGCCGCCAACGTGCGTTTCCGCGCGTTCAACGCCTGGTTCAAGCGCGGCGTGACCCGCACCCATCGCAAGATCGTCGTGGTGGACCGCGCGGTGGCCTTCGTCGGCGGCATCAACGTCAACGACGACTGGTACTGCGATTACGACCCGGGCAAGCGCCTGCCGGCGCCGCGCTGGGACTTTGCGGTGCAGGTGCGCGGCCCGCTGGTGGCCGCCATCCACCACGAAATGCAGACCCAATGGGCGCGCGTGGGCCACCTGGGGCTGATGAAGCGGATCGGCCTGTTCCGCGAAATGCGCAAGGACCAGTCGCAGCAAGGCGACAAGCCGATGCAGGCCGCCTTCGTGGTGCGCGACAGCTTGCGCAACCGCCACACCATCCAGCGCGCCTACCTGCACGCGATCGGCCACGCCAAGAAAAGCGTGCTGCTGGTCAATCCTTACTTTGCCCCGGGGCACAAATTCCGCAAGGCGCTGGCGATTGCCGCCGAGCGCGGGGTCGAGGTGAAGCTGCTCATCGGCGTGGGTGAAATCAAGCTGCAGGATATGGTGGCGCGCTCGTTTTACCCGAAACTGCTCGACAGCGGGGTCGAGGTCTACGAATACCGCAAGACCCAGCTGCACGCCAAGGTGGCCGTGGTCGACGACGACTGGTCGACAGTCGGGTCGAGCAACTGCGATGGCCTGTCGCTGTTTCTGAACCAGGAAGCCAATGTGGTGGTCAAGGACCATGAATTCGCCCGGACCATGCGCGAACACATCCGGCGCGGGATTGCCGACGGCGTGATGATTTGCCGGGAAGATTTTGAACACGTGGGATGGGTACGGCGCAGCGGTTACGAGGTGGCGTATTTTTTCTATAAAATGGCGATGCGGGTTTTCGCTATAGGATATGCCTGATGGACAATGTACGAATAGATAAATGGTTATGGGCGGCGCGCTTTTTCAAGACGCGTTCGCTGGCGACGGATGCGGTCGATACGGGCAAGGTGCGCCTCGACGGCGAGCGCATCAAGCCGTCGCGCGCGGTCAAGCTGGATGACAGGCTGAACATCGATAACGGCGCCGAGACGTGGGAAGTGCGGGTGATGGGCATTTCCGACGTGCGCGCCGGCGCGCCGGTGGCACGTCTCTTGTACGAAGAGACGGAAGAAAGCGTGAGCAAGCGCGAGAACGATGCGGAAGCGCGCAAGCTGTACCGCGAGCCGGGGACCACCATCAAGGGGCGCCCGACCAAGCGCGACCGGCGGGCGATCAGCAAGGCGGGCGAGTAGCCAGCCTTGCCGTTGCCGCAAACGCCTTTCCTGCGCAAGCGGGAACGCAGGCGTTCCCGCTACCCCGGAGCGCAGCCTGACGGCCCACACCGGGTTTGCGCTATTTCCAGGTAAACGAGAATACGTTTCCTTCCTGCGTGTAGCTCAGGCTGGCCGACTCGTATTCAGGGATGTTCTTCGCATGCGGCTTGCCATCCTTCCAATAGAATTGAAGCGAGCCGTTCGGGGATTCATACTCGCCGTCCGGTTTCCTGACGAAGATTGCCGTGACGATGGGCTTGGTATCGATATCGGTCTCTTTCAGCGTGGCGAACGCGCGCGGCGTGTTCGGATCGACTCCGTCCTGCGGTTCGGGATTCGGTTGGATGACCGAGCCGAAGCCTGCGCTTTGAAGCGTCATGCTGCGGCCGTGGCCGGTGCTGTCGCTGAACTCGAATAACAGGGCGTGGTGTCCGGCTTTATTGAGTACGATAAAAGCGCTCATGCCGCCGATATCGATATTGCCGGTATCGGCGTCCAGCTCTTTCGACGGGCTGCCGAAGTTCGCATGACGAAACGCCACGACCTTGCATGAGGAGCCGATTTTCACCGAATTCAATCGGTCATTGAGGGCGTGGTGGCTGCTATAGATATTTACTTGTGCGCCCAGCGTGGACAGATAAGCCTTGCCGTCAAAATTGCTGCCCTCGTAGAAGATAACCTGGTCGGGGCCGGGAGAAGTGAGCGTAGTTTCTGTCAATGACATAGTTTATCCTCGATAAAGTGTTTCATTTACCCCGTTTCAGTCGCCATGCGCTTTAGGGTCGACGCGCGGGTGCGGCGGCATCAAGGCGTTGTCCATCGCAACAGCGCCAAGCAATGCCGCCTCCATCCGTCGGCCTGGCGTGTCATGGATGACTTCTTCCAAGCGCGATAAATATTGCTTTGTGTGCAATATTAGGCTTAATTCAACGTGGGAAACCCATCACAACGATGAGCTATCGCTGCCTGGCGCAACTGTGCTTTGGACATCGTCGCGGAGGGATCCCGGCCGCGCAGCCGGCCGCTACCATCCTGCCGCGCTTGGGCCGGTCCGGCCCCGCCCCGCCAGATGTTTTGCCGGAACTGCATGAGGTGCATGGAGGAGGCAAAAACGGCAGGGGGCATTACTTGTCCTGCCTGCCGCCGCGCGCGCGAAGCTCAGGAAATCGACAGCATTGCTGCACTGCAGCAATAGACCCCCACCTCTAAGTTCCCGTTTGACATTTGCCTTGTAGTGGATAATAGTACGAGCGTTCGGATTTATATTCAACGGGTCGCATTTTCAACTACCAACGGGACCATCTATTAACACTTCAGTCAAATTCATGCGCAAGGGCGAGCTCACGCGGGCAGCCATTCTGGACGTCGCGCTCGACCTCGCCAGCCGCGATGGTCTCGAAGGGCTGACGATCGGTTTGCTCGCGGACAAAATGAACATGAGCAAGTCCGGCGTGTTCGCGCACTTCGGTTCGCGCGAAGACTTGCAGATGGAAGTGCTCAAGCTCTACCACCACCGTTTCGAGCAGGAAGTGTTTTTCCCGAGCGTCAAGGAAGCCCGCGGCCTGTCGCGCCTGAAAGCCATGTATGCCCGCTGGATCAAGCGCGTGAGCGTCGAAATCGCGTCCGGCTGCATCTATATCAGTGGCGCCGTCGAATACGACGACCGTCCGGGTCCGATCCGCGAAGAACTGGTGTCGATGGTGCGTGCGTGGCAGGGAGCACTGCTAAGATGTGTGGAGCAGACCATCGAGTGCGGCGACCTCAAGCGTGACACCGACGCCAGCCAGATGGTCTACGAAATGTATGGCCTGATCCTGGCGCTGCACCACGATGCGCGTTTCCTGCGTCGGCCGGGCAGTGTCGATCGCGCGCGCAGCGGCTTCGAGCGCCTGATCATGAATTACCAGAATCCGTCCAAGAATCAATCGAATCAAGCGAATCAAGCGCAGTAAGCGAATCAAGCAATCGAGTCATCACCTTGCCGGGTCCAGCACGTCGCTGGCCTGGTCACCAACCATACGTTCGTCAGGAGAAAATCATGGGTCAATACGTCGCGCCAATTCGGGATATGCAGTTCGTGCTGCACGAGTTCCTCAATGTATCCGACGAATTGAAGCAGTTGCCGAAATTCGAAGATGTCGACGCCGACATCATCAACCAGGTGCTGGAAGAGGGTGCCAAGTTCACGCAGGACGTGCTGTTCCCGCTGAACCACTCGGGCGACCGCGAAGGCTGCCACTATGATGCGGCGACCAAGTCGGTGACCACGCCAAAAGGCTTCAAGGAAGCCTACAAGCAGTACGTCGAAGGCGGCTGGGCTGCGCTCGCGTGCGACCCGGAATACGGCGGCCAGGGCTTGCCGGTGGTGCTGAACAACTCGTTCTACGAAATGCTCAACTCCTCCAACCAGGCCTGGTCGATGTACCCTGGCCTGTCGCACGGCGCCTACGAGTGCCTGCTGGAGCACGGCACCGACGAACAGAAAAAAACCTACCTGCCGAAACTGGTCTCGGGCGAATGGACCGGCACCATGTGCCTGACCGAATCGCACTGCGGCACCGACCTGGGCATGCTGCGTTCCAAGGCGCTGCCGCAGGACGATGGTTCGTGGCTGATCACCGGCTCGAAGATCTTCATCTCGGCCGGCGAACATGACGTCGCCGAAAACATCCTGCACCTGGTGCTGGCACGCGTGCCGGACGCACCGGAAGGCTCGAAAGGCATTTCGCTGTTCCTGGTACCGAAGTTCCTGCCGAACGCGGACGGCACCCTGGGCGAGCGTAATCCGATTTTCTGCGGCGCGATCGAAGAAAAAATGGGCATCCACGGTAACTCGACTTGCCAGATGAACCTGGACGGCGCCAAGGGCTGGATCATCGGCCAGCCGAACAAGGGCCTCAACGCCATGTTCGTGTTCATGAACGCCGCCCGCCTGGGCGTGGGCATGCAGTCGCTGGGCCTGACCGAAGTCGCGTACCAGAACGCGCTGGTGTATGCGAAAGACCGCATCCAGATGCGCAGCCTGTCGGGTGTGAAAGCACCTGAAAAGCAAGCCGACCCGATCATCGTGCACGCCGACGTGCGCCGCATGCTGCTGACCGCCAAGGCCTACGCCGAAGGCGCGCGCGCATTCACCTCGTACGCCGCGCTGCAGATCGACCGCGAACTGCATCACCCTGACGAAGAAGTGCGCAAGGACGCCGCCGACGAAGTCGCGCTGCTGACCCCAGTCATCAAGGCCTTCATCACCGACAACGGCTGGATCGCGACCTCGGAAGCGATGCAGGTCTACGGCGGCCACGGCTACATCTCCGAGTGGGGCATGGAGCAGTACGTGCGCGACGCGCGCATCAACCTGATTTACGAAGGCACCAACACGATCCAGTCGCTCGACCTGCTGGGCCGCAAAGTCTTGATGGACAACGGCGCCAAGCTGCGCAAGTTCGGCGAGAAGATCAAGAACTTCGTTGAAGAAAACGGTACCGACGAAGCGCTGTCGGAGTTCATCACGCCGCTGGGCGACCTGGGCGACAAGGTCACCAAGCTGACCATGGAAATCGGCATGAAGGCTTTCCAGAATCCGGATGAAGTGGGCGCGGCGGCGGTTCCTTACCTGCGCGTTGTCGGTCACCTGATCTACAGCTACTTCTTCGCGCAGATGGCGAAGATCGCGCTGGCCAAGCAAGACTCGGGCGATAATTTCTACAAAGCCAAACTGGCGACCGCGCGTTTCTACTTCGCCCGTCTGCAGCCTGAAACGGCAATGCTGATCCGCCAGGCGCGTTCCGGCTCGGCCAACCTGATGGCGCTTGACGCCGACTTGTTCTAATAAGCTAAGTGCTCCCCGTACTCCCGTCGCCCCCGCGCCAAGGTGGCACTCGGCGGGGGCCCAAGTTCGCAGCTAATCGACGAAATTGGGTCCCCGCCGTCGCGGGGACGACGGCTCAAGCGGCAGCGGGGATACGCAATCAGTAATCTGGAAAACAAAGGAAAGCCATGACCAATTTCATCGTTAAAAAAGTCGCCGTGCTCGGCGCCGGCGTGATGGGTGCGCAGATCGCTGCCCACTGCGTCAACGCCAAGGTACCGGTCGTTCTGTTCGACCTCCCTGCCAAGCCCGAGCATGTCTCGGGCGGTAACAGCAAAAATGCCATCGTCCAGCGCGCCATCGACAACCTGAAAAAACTCAGCCCTGCGCCACTCGGCAACAAGGATGACGCAGCGCTGATCGAAATCGCCAACTACGAAGACAACCTCGAGCTGCTGGCCGGCTGCGACCTGATCATCGAAGCGATCGCCGAGCGCATGGACTGGAAGCACGACCTGTATAAAAAGGTCGCTCCGCACATCGCGCCAAACGCCATCTTCGCCTCGAACACCTCGGGCCTGTCGATCACCACCCTGGCCGACGGCTTCGATGCTGAACTGAAAGCACGCTTCTGCGGCGTTCACTTCTTCAACCCACCGCGCTACATGCACCTGGTCGAAATCATCCCGACCGAGTCGACCAAACCTGAAATCGTCGACCAGCTCGAAGGCTTCCTGACCACCACCCTGGGCAAGGGCGTCGTGCGCGCCAAGGATACCCCGAACTTCATCGCCAACCGCGTCGGTATCTTCGGCATGCTGGCGATCATCCACGAAGCCGAACAATTCGGCCTGACCGTGGACGTGGTCGACGACCTGACCGGCGCCAAGCTCGGTCGCGCCAAGTCGGGCACCTTCCGTACCGCCGACGTGGTCGGCCTGGACACGATGGGCCATGTGATCAAGACCATGCAGGACAACCTGGCCGACGATCCGTTCTTCGCCGTCTACAAAACGCCCGAAGTGCTGGCCAAGCTGGTCGCCGCGGGTGCGCTCGGCCAGAAAGCCGGCGCCGGTTTCTACAAAAAGGTCGGCAAGGATATCCAGCGCCTCGACTTCGCCACTGGTAACTACGTCGCCGGCGGCGGCAAGGCAGCCGACATCGTGGCCCGCATCCTGAAAGAAAAGGATCCGGTCAAGAAGATGAAAGCGCTGCGCGAATCGACCAACCCGCAAGGCCAGTTCCTGTGGGCGATCTTCCGCGACGCCTTCCACTACATCGCCGTGCATCTCGGCTCGATCGCCGACAACGCGCGCGACGTCGATTTCGCCATGCGCTGGGGCTTCGGCTGGAACGTCGGTCCTTTCGAGACATGGCAGGCATCGGGCTGGACCCAGATCGCCAACTGGGTCAAGGAAGACATCGACGCCGGCAAGGCACTGTGCTCGGCTCCATTGCCGGCGTGGGTCTTCGAAGGCCAGGTCGCCGAGAAGGGCGTGCACACCGCTGAAGGTTCGTTCTCGGCCTCCAAAAACGCCTACGTGCCACGTTCGACCCTGGCCGTGTACGAGCGCCAGCCGTTCCGCGCACCGGTGCTGGGCGCCGGCGCTGCCGACGGCAAGACCGCCGGCGTCACCTTCCACGAAGACGACTCGGTGCGCATCTGGCACCAGAACGACGACGTGCTGATCATTTCGCTCAAGACCAAGATGCACGTCATCGGCGAAGGCGTGATCAACGGCCTGAAAATGGCGCAAGCCGAAGCTGAAAAGAACTTCAAGGGCCTGGTCATCTGGAATACCGACGCAGCCGAAGGCGGCGCCTTCTCGGCCGGCGCCGACCTGCAATCGGCACTGCCATTGTTCATGCAAGGCGGCGCCAAGGCCATGGAGCCAGGTATCGCGCTGCTGCAGGATACCTTCATGGCGATGAAATATTCGAACGTGCCGGTCATCGCCGCAGTGGCGGGCCTGGCGCTGGGCGGTGGCTGCGAAATGGCGCTGCACGCGTCCAAGCGCGTCGCCTCGATCGAATCGTACATCGGCCTGGTGGAAGTGGGCGTTGGCCTGATTCCCGCCGGCGGTGGCCTGAAAGAAGCGGCTGCACGCGCTTCCAATGAAGCCAAGGGTTCGGACATCCTGCACTTCCTGAAAACGGGCTTCACCAACGCCGCTACCGCCAACGTGTCGAAATCGGCACTGGAAGCGAAAGCGATGGGCTACCTGAAGGAAGACGACGTCATCGTCTTCAACCCGTACGAACTGCTGCACGTGGCGAAAGTCGAAGCGCGCGCGATGTTCGACGCCGGCTACCGTCCTCCGATGAAGAAGACGATCACCGCGACGGGCCGCTACGGCTGGGCAACCATCCGTGCGCAACTGGTCAACATGCGCGACGGCGGCTTCATCTCCGCCCACGATTACAAGCTGGGCGACATGATCGCCGAGATCGTGACCGGTGGCGACATCGACCAGGGCAGCCAGTTGAGCGAGCAGTGGTTCCTCGACATGGAGCGCAAGGCATTCCTCGAACTGCTGAACCATCCGAAATCCCAGGAACGGATCATGGGCATGATGCAAACCGGTAAACCGGTACGCAACTGATCGACCGGCAATGTCGATCCTGAGCTTAGCGTTCAAATTTTTACTGCGAGTGAGGCCAAGCATGGTGTATGACCGTATCAAGCAGCAAATGATGGACACCTTGCCGTTCGTGCGGCTGCTGGGAATCCGGATCGACGCAATCGGCAATGGCACCTCCGAGGTGTCGATGCCGGCCGACCAGAAACTGAACAACCACCTCGGCACGCAGCACGCCGGGGCGCTGTTCACCCTGGCCGAAACGGCGTCCGGCGCGGCCATGGCCGGCGCCTTTGCCGACCTGATTCTGGGTCTGCGTCCGGTGGCCAAGGAGTCGCGCATCCAGTACCAGAAAGTGGCCAAGGGTGCGACGCGCGCCAGCGGCCGCGTTCCGGGCGATATCGCGGCGCTCAAGGCGACGCTGAAAGCGGACGGCAAGGTGGCGTTTCCGGTGGAAGTCGACATCTTCGACGAACACGGCACGCTGGCGGCGCAGGTGCAGGTCGACTGGTATTTGTCCGAAAAACGGTGAATCAGCATCCCATTTCGAACCACAGAATTTTTGAGAGAACACTATGAGCAAACAACTTCAAGACGCATACATCGTCTCCGCCACCCGCACCCCGATCGGCAAGGCGCCGCGCGGCATGTTCAAGTCCATGCGCCCGGACGACCTGCTGGTGCGCGCGATCCAGTCCGCGATGGCGCAAGCGCCCGGCCTCGATCCGGCGCTGATCAACGACGCCATCATCGGCTGCTCGTTCCCGGAAGCGGAGCAGGGCTTTAACATCGCCCGTATGTCGGTGCTGCTGGCCGGCCTGCCGAAAACCGTCGGCGGCGTCACCGTCAACCGTTACTGCGCATCCGGCATCACCGCCATCGCCATGGCCGCTGACCGCATCCGCGTCGGCGAAGCCGATGTGATGATCGCCGGCGGCGTCGAATCGATGTCGATGGTGCCGATGATGGGCCACCACCCATCGATGAACATGAATATGTTCACCGACGAAAACGTCGGCATGGCGTATGGCATGGGCCTGACTGCGGAAAACGTGGCCAAGCAGTGGAAAGTGACGCGCGAGCAGCAGGACGCGTTCTCGGTCGAGTCGCACCGCCGCGCCATCGCCGCGCAGCAGGCTGGCTTCTTCAAGGACGAGACCACCCCGGTCGAAATCATCACCCGTACGCCGAACCTGGCAACCGGACAGGTCGACATCACGACCCGCACGGTCGATACCGATGAAGGCGCGCGCGCCGATTCGACCATCGAATCGCTCGGCAAACTGAAGCCGGTGTTCGCGGCCAAGGGCACCGTCACCGCGGCCAACAGCTCGCAGATGTCGGACGGCGCCGGCGCGCTGCTGATCGTCAGCGAAAAAATCCTGCGCGAGCACAACCTGACCCCGCTGGCGAAGTTCTCCTCGTTCGCGGTGCGCGGCGTGCCGCCTGAAATCATGGGCATCGGCCCGAAAGTGGCGATTCCCGCAGCATGCGCCGCCGCCGGCATCACCCAGGACCAGCTGGACTGGATCGAACTGAACGAAGCGTTCGCCGCACAGGCGCTGGCAGTCATGGGCGACCTGGGTCTGGACCCGTCCAAGGTCAACCCGATGGGCGGCGCGATTGCGCTGGGCCATCCGCTGGGCGCGACCGGTGCGATCCGCGCCGCGACCGTGATCCACGCGCTGCGCCGCAATAACCTCAAGTACGGCATGGTCACGATGTGCGTCGGTACCGGCATGGGCGCGGCAGGCATTTTCGAACGCGTATAAGCGTCGGTTAAAATAATGGCATCAAGGGCGCTGCGGTTTAACCTCGGCGCCCTTTTCACTTTTTGGAGAATACATGGATATTTTGACGAGCAAGGCCGACGGCATCCTGACCATCGAATTTAACCGCGTCGAGCGCAAGAACGCGATCACCGGCGTGATGTACCAGGCCATGGCCGACGCCCTGGTCGACGCCGAGAGCGACAGCGCGGTGCGCGCGATTATCATCGCCGGCAAGCCCGAGATTTTCACGGCCGGGAACGACCTGGACGACTTCATGAAGAATTCGGCTCCGGTCGAAGGCGTGCCGCCCGAGATGCGCCCGGTGTTCCAGTTCATGCGCGCGCTCTCCGGCAGCACCAAGCCGGTGGTGGCGGCGGTGTCCGGCGCGGCGGTCGGTATCGGCACTACCTTGCTGATGCACTGCGACCTGGTCTACGCGGCCGACAATGCCAAGTTCTCGATGCCGTTCTCGCAGCTGGGACTGTGCCCGGAATTCGCATCGAGCCTGCTGCTGCCGCAAATGGCGGGGTTCGCGCGCGCCGCTGAAAAGCTGCTGCTCGGCGAAGCGTTCCTGGCGCAGGAAGCCTACGACATGGGCCTGGTATCGAAAGTGCTGCCCTTGGAAGAACTGCGTCCGTACGCGGCGCGCCAGGCGGCCAAGCTGGTGGCGCTGCCTGCCGCCTCGATCCGCGCGACCAAGTCGCTGATGAAGCGCTCGCGCACTGCGGCCATCAACGAGACCATGGGCGCCGAAAACGCCTTGTTCGGCGCGATGCTGCTGGCGCCCGAAGCGAAGGAAGCGTTCACCGCGTTCTTTGAAAAGCGCAAGCCGGATTTTTCCAAGTTCGCCTGATCCGAAAGCGGCGCACAGCGCGCCGACGCGTAAAGGCTGGATCCGGCCGATGATCACGAATTAGTCGATCCGGGTTCCAGCCAGCAACTGGTGTGCCCAGCGAGCGCGTCGGCCACACTGCGATCAGCCTGGATAGCAAGGCACTGCCCTATCGTGCAAACTCCGGCCGATTTTATGCTAAAGTCGCCGTATTGGAGAGGCATCATGAGCCACATATTGCTCAAGGAACAATCACTGCAATCTGAATCGCAAGATTTAGAGCAGGATAAGTACCGCCGACAGGAGCAGTCGCGTTGGCTCGTCACTGCGGGCCAGCGTTCACTTGAACAAAATTCCTTTATTCCCCAAGAAGTTGCAGAACGGTCAACATACACTTTTAAGGGATGACTGAGCGCGAGCAGGTTGCAGTCACTCCAGCGTTAGTCGAGCTTGTCCTCGCAGCCGTTCAAAATAAAGGTGTCCTTGTAGGTGGGCAGGCCTTGTCGGTCTGGTTAGATGTATTCGGCCTTCGTCCCTACGCGACGTGCGCCCCAATCAGCATCGATGCGGACTTTCTTGGTGATCGCGACCTGGTCGAGGCAATCCATCAGAAGATACCCGGAAGCACAGCGAAATTCCAGCTAAGGTCGGCGATTTCCAGGCTGATTGGCGTTGTCGAAATACCGATTACACCTGACAAGTTCATGTCAATTGACGTTATTGAAAAGGTCCCGCCGCTTAGTGTCCGGCACGTCTTTGAACGTGCGATCGAGATGCGCCAAGACAGCGGTCAAACCTACCTCGTCCTCCATCCGGTAGATCTGCTCACCAGCCGTGCCTATAATTTACGTAGGTTTGAAGAGAAACAGACGGCGAATGGTGTAGAGCAGTTGCGGCTGTCATTGCAAGTTGTCAATGCCTACTTAAGATCCGCACTAAGTGACCCCGGCAACCTGCGGGCGGTACTGCGTATTATTGAGGAAATAGCTCGGCTGGCGAAGGGGCCCTACGGAGCAGCAGCCAAGGCTTACGGGATCGATTTTCTAACGGCAATGCCGCTTGATCTCATCGATAGCGCTGGATTTCAACATACGCGCCGTGGCCAAATAGAGCGAGAGCTGACTAAAGTGAAATGCCCTGATCATTTAGTCGAAACCCCGCTGGCACAAGTTCCTGACGTAGACGAGTCCGCAGGTCCTGACGAGTCCTTGTAAGGCGAACCAGAGTTCATTACCGCCGGGTTCGTTTCGGCGAAGTCAGCGAGGCGCTCGTTGGCGAGCAGCGTATGCTGTTCGACGAAGACTTGGCTGCGCCCGGAGCGAAGGAAGCGTTCACCGCGTTCTTTGAAAAGCGCAAGCCGGATTTTTCGAAGTTCGCCTGACGCGAAAGCGGCGGGGTGGCAATTCAGGCGAGGAATTCCTCGCGGTCTTGCGCAGCCCCGTCGTCCCGCCAGTCGCGCGCGAGAATGGTGGCGACCTCGTACTCCTCGTGCTCCCGATTGCGATATATGTCGATACCAAGCGCCTTTGCCAACACCTGGCAGAAGGCGTGAAATGCGCGTACCAGCGATTCCGGCGCCGATGTGGGATAGACCTCGAACATGACCAGCCGGTCACGTTCATCGATTGCCACCAGCTGGCGCGCCAATACCGTTCCGGCGGCGTCGCGCGCATAGATGACCTGCTTGTTTGCATCGAGCAGGCAGGCCACCGCGGAATAGTCGAAGTACCCGCCCAGCCCGAGGCAACTGCCCACGTAGGTTCCAAGCATCAGGGTTTCCAGAGGATCGGTTTCGATCGCCAGACGGATGCCGTGCGTGCCTTCGCCTGTAGGTGCAGGCGCTTTCCCGCACCACAGGTCGGCGTTGATGCGTGGATGGCGCGCGAACCAGGCGCGGTTGAGCGGATGGTCGAGATAGGCGTGCGTCCGGCCTTGGCCGTGCTCCAGCAGGAAGCGCCGTAGTCCCTTGCGGTTGTCATCCACGCCAGCGAGCAGGCGTACGGCATGGCTTGCCGCGCTCGATTGCCCGCGCAGATTGAAAGGCCTGTCGATGCTGCGCCAGATATGCCATTCGAGGGCGGCCAGCAAGACCGTCGGCAACCGCGCCAGACTCACCCGGCAGTGACGCGCGATCTGCTTGTCCGTGAGCGCGGTTTTGCCTTCAACGTGATCGCGCAGGCGGCGCGGTACGGGGCTGTTCAGGCCCGATTCGGTGCAAAGCAGGTACAGCTTGCGGCACGCTTCATAGGGCTCGCCATCTTCCCAACTGGTGGCAAACCACGGCGTATGTGACGTCTCCGACAGAAACTGGCGGCGCCGTTCATATCGAAGGCATCCCAACAGCCGCGCGGTGCGCATCAACCGTGCCGGTGACGCGGAAAAGAGCCGCAGCGTAAAAGCCGGCCAGCATTGGGCGAGACTGAACAAGCCGTATCGGATCAACCTGGCGTCGTTGTCGCGACGGCCGGCTCGTTCGATCAACAGCCACGTCCGCTCGTCGGTTGCGGCCAGTTGCCGCCAGCCCTCGACCGGCAAATTTCGCGTCATCGATGACAGCACGGCGTCGCCATCGGCCGTGGCTGAAAAGGGCGGGCGGCACAGCCGTTGCTGGAGCGGTAGCAGATACTGTACGCTCTCGCGCAAGCTGTCGACATCGTCCCAGCCGGATGCATGGCTGCGTAGCATGCGCACGTACTTTACTTGCCACGGGCCTGATAGCGCAATAAGGCCACGGTGCCACTCTGGGAAAATCGCCGCATAGGCATGCCATCGCCTGGCGATTTTCTGCTCGTCCTCTTCATCCCATTGGATGTCTTTAAATATGGCCATCCACTGATCGGCGGCATCCGTGCCAAGCTTCTCCCAGCAAGTTTCGCGCAGCACTTGGTCGAAGCCGGGTAATTTGCCGCAGTTTTCCCACGCAATCAATTCCCAGAACTGTCCGTCCGCACCCACCGCACGGCTCATACGGTCGATGTCCGCCATCGGAACGTGCGCGCAATCCTGCTCGGTATACAGGTAGTCGCCCAGGTTTGTGCTCCGATGCGAGTCCTTGCGCCGATTGGCGAGCAGGCAGCCGCACAAGGTGTACGCGGCACTGACCTGATGGCTCAGATTGGAGAGCAGTGCATTCACGTAGAGGTCGAAACGCTGTTCGTCCGCGCTTGCGGCGTCGAGTTCCATCAATTGGGTGACGCCCAACGCGTCGCACGGCAGCAGGCAGGCGCGTTGCGCAAGCACTGCCCCGAGAAAGACGATCTGGCGCGATGGAGGCAGATTCAGGGCCAGCGTGGCCCAATCGTGCGCATCTGGAGCAAGCGCGCACAAACGGGCAGGAAGCGCCAGCGCCATGCCTTGATGCGGGCTGCCGAGGCCCCGCCATACATTGAGCCAGGCCAGTAGCATGGTCGTTGGCTCCGTCCGCAACGACCACAGAAAGGCACGCCGGAATGCCTCTGGAAGCGCGGGCCGCTGGGCCGGTTCGATGCCAGCGCCATGCGCGAGCAGTCCGAAAACTGTCGGTGCCTGATCCGGTCCGGGAAAATTCAATAATGGCTGGCCGTGCGCGTCAAGGCAAGGCAGGCACGCAAAATCATGGCGCGCAAAAAATCCGTCAAGCAGGCGGTCGTCGGACAGCCATGCGGATATATCGAGGATTGGTACCGGCTGCTTTGGCAGCTGGTATTTGGTGCCACGAAAAGCGCGCGGGTGGGCCGCAGTGGCCGGTGGACGCGATGCCGGCACGACGCGTTGCGGCATCGGCAATAGGGCATGTTCGCGTGTCTCCGTCAGCGTATGCCAGAACACGCGCCAGAATGCCGGCCATACCGGCGCAAGTTCGCGTGCCGCGCACAGGCTTTGCCAGTCCGCCTGCAAGGCATCGCGCTGCGGATAGAGCGCGAGTGGCAGATTGGCCAGCGGGATGCAGCTCAGTAGCGTGTCAATGCCGTCGTCGGCCGTGTGACTTACCCATGCGGACAGGCCATCGCCACCGCGCAGCAGATGTATGAGGACGGCGGAGTTCATTGATTGACAGCCTATGGATAAATCCGGTCACGATCGGTTGACGTGGCCCGTGCTGGATGTTATCAGGCTATTCGCTCGAAAGAGCACCGCCGATTCAATGGAAGTGCTTTTGCCGCAGTTGGCCGAGCCTGGCGAGATAGTCCTGATCGGCCGCGTTCGGATATTGGCGCTGTAGCGCCGCCAGCTCGTTGGCGTATGCGCTTCGCTGCGCCTGCTGCTGCTCGCTGCGCTTTTCCAGTTGAGCGATCTCCTGCGCCCGCTCGCGTGGAAAATGCCGCGCGAGTAAACGGTCCCTTAGCTGGTCCGCCGCCTGCGCGTCGGTAGCATCGAGACGGACCAGGCCCAGCTCGATGCGGTATTGCCCCATCGGCCCTTCCGCAGCGCGAAGGTCGTCATAAAACGCCCCGTAATGCTGGCCGCGCAAGTCTTCCACGCGGGCAAGGCGCGCCGCCAGCGACATTCCCGCCGCTTCGCCGGCTGCGAATTCGTTGACAGCGGCGGAAAAGCCGACCTGCGCCTTTTCGCGCCCGAACCACGCCTGCGCCTCTTCGCGTCCCATCGTCGCTTCGCGCAGCGCAGTCAAGCGTTGCAAGCGCTGCGACAGTGGCGTGTCCATGTCCTGCACCAGGCGCGCTTGCGCTTCCTTCACGGCGGGTAGGCGCTCGATGGCGCGCGACGCAATCGCCGCCGCGCGCGCGTCCGGCCAGGCGGCGAGCGCATCGCGCAGCCAGCGTTGGCAATCGTCGATCCCGAGTGCGGCGCATTGCGCCTGGCCCGAGCGCCACCAGCCCTGCAAGCGGCCTTCACGCAGCATCTGCGGGCCGTTCGCCGCGAGGGTGGCCGCTTCCGCCGCGCGCCGCTCCATGGCCGATGCGCGCGTAATGGGCGCGCCTGCGGCAGCGGCCGGCGCCGCAAACGACACCGGCGCGGCCGCAGGCGGCATGGCCGTATCGGGCGCCGGCTCCGGCCCGGCGAAACAGGCATAAGCGGCCAAAACAGCCGTGGCCGACGCGGCAATCAGGATCGCGCTGCGCATCTGGCTCAGAAGGCGAACAGGCCGGCCACCGGGAAGTGGTCCGACAAGTCATGCGCGTACCATACCTCGTCGCGCAGGCTGCGCAGGATGCGCACGTTGTTCTCCTTGCGCAGCGGCTGCCGATTGTCGTTCGCCACCAGGACGTAGTCGAGGTATTCGGTGGTGCCGCCGGACAGCGCGCTGGTGGCGTTGGCATTGACCGCGGCGTCGAACGTATAGGCGTAACCGGTGCTGGCCGGCGCCGATGCGCGCAGGATCGACTGCATGCGCGCGTAATCGTCCGGGAACTTGAACTTGTTGATATTCATGTCGCCGGCGATCAGCAGCGCGTCCGAGGCGGGGATCTTTTTGCTGTCGAGCATGGTGCGGATTTGTCCGAGAGCATCGAAACGCGCCTGGCGGGCTTCATCGCTATCCCTGGACGGCGCATGGGTATTCGCCACATGGTAGGCCTTGCCATTTTTCAGGATCTGCACATAATTGGCGCCCTTGTTGGCCAGGCAATCGTCGCCGACGCAGCGGTCGAACACGATGATATCGTCGGCCATGATCGGCCAGCGGCTGAGCACCATGGTGCCGCCGTTGAGATAAATGTTGGAAGGAATATCCACCAGCCGCGACTGATAGGGGAAGGCGGCGCCCACCTTGGAGAGAAAGCGCGCGCGGCAGTCATTGTCGAAGATTTCCTGCAGCGTGACCACGTCGTAGCCGTCCAGATTGGTGGCGATCTCGTCGAGCCGCGCGCAAATATTGTTGGCCACGACCGGCAGCGCCCAGACGTTATAGCTCAGCACCTTCAATTCGTCGGCCCCGCTTGCCGGCTCGACCGTGTTTTTGTTGTGAACCACGTAGTGGAGGTCGTCGTAACCGCCGGTGAACTTGGCGCGGTAGGACGCCACCGATGCCTTTTGCGCGAACGTGGTGTCGCGCTGATGGACGTTGCGGTCGCCGTACCATGGATCGTCGAAGCCGGCGCCACGCGCGGAGTGCAACAGATTGCTTGAGAAGAGCGTGCCGGTCAGTCTCTGGCGCAGCACCATGCTGCTGCCACCGCCGCTCACGGTCGTGTCGAAGTAAAACGTCTTGCCGTTGGTGATACCGACATTCCGGTTCATCCACATCACGCGCCTGGTGGCGTAGGCGGGAATCACGCTCGCTTCCCGTCCCCAGCTGCTGCCCAGCGCAAGCTGCGCGTCGCCGCTCTGGCTGACCTGGACCGTGACCGGGGCGGCGGTGGTGTTGGTGACATACACATACGATTCGGCGTGCGCCGCGTTGCCAAACAGGGTGCCCAGCAACAGGCAGGATAGAACAAGTCGTAAAACGTGCGGCATGCTGATCTCCGGTAGTTGAAAATCCAGGCTCGATGGCCAACAGCGAGGCAGGTTTGCCTAGTTGACCTGAAAGGTGCGGCTGATGCCGGTCAGCGCACGGATGCTGCCGTCCCAGCCATTCTTGTAGTTGCCGTCATGCCGGATCCGGTACTGCCCGGTGGCGGCATCGGCGGGAATGTCCCATGAAATGGCGGCCTTGGAGCTGCCCCACACCGGATCGACCCGCACCCAGCGGTAGATGGTGTTCCAGTCGCCGTCGGTGGCCACGGTGCGCCAGGCGGCGCCGTCCCAGCGCTGCACTTCAAGGAAGCTGCCGTTCTGGCGCAAGTCGTTTTTCGGGTGCCCGGTCCAGAACTCGACCTCGACCCGCTGGCCGCGCACGTAGCTGGCATTGGCCTGGCGTACCACCTCGCCGAAGCCCTTGAACAGCGGCGTGTTATCGAGCACCACGCCGGTCTGGAACGAGAGCTGCTGGTCCGACAGGTCGCGCGTGGGCGCGCTGGCATAGGCCGGCAAGCCTTGCCGCAGCGCCGTTGCCAGCTCGTGGTAGCTTTGCTGGTAGGCGCCCAGTGTCCACTTGCCGAAGTGGGTGGAGGCGCCTTCGTAGTGCTGGGCGTCGTATTCTTCCGGCGTGGTGACGTAGCCCGAATACGCGTTGGCATAGCCGGCGATGACGACATGTTTGACGCTGTCGCCCAGCGCGGCCTGCACGGTCTCGCGTATGCGGCGGCCAGCCATGATGGTCAGCTCTCCCGGCGCGGCCACGATGGCCAGCTGGCCAATGCGCACGATCGACACCGGCAGCACTTCCGGCGACCAGGGCACGGGTTGCTGCACGCCTGGCGCCAGCAGTACCGGCTTGGCGCCATGGCAGTCGCGCACCCATTGCGGCGCGGGCGTGAGGATGCCGCCAATCGCCTGGAAGAAGGGATTGCCGGCCAGGTCGCCTTCGTTGAATCCATCCAGGCCACGGCCATCTTCGGTACCGGCCGCGAACGCGGTGCCCAGCGCCGCCGGGCAGGTGCCGCGCGTGCGTCCGTCGGCAAAATTGGCGGCCACGCTGACGCGCGAAAAATCGATGAAGCGCTGGCGGTAGTCCAGCGTGCCGGCCAGCGGTTCGAGCGCGCCGTTGTAGATCGCCAGCGCCTTCTGCAACTGGCGCTCGCCGATGATGCGCGTGTTGTCGAACTCATTGCGGGTGGGGCCGGTGCCGTCGAGGCTCAGGTTGGGCGTCATGTCGCCCGCGTTCGACTGCGCGAAGGCCGCCACGAAGTCGCCGTCGGCGTTGTAGCGCACCCCTTTGAGGTCATGCTCCCAGCGCCAGGCCGCATAGCCCTTGTTGTCGGGGCTGAGCAGGTGGTTGGTGGGGGACATCGATACGCCGTGCGTGGCGAACCAGCTGATGACGCCCACATCATCGGCGCCCTGCCTGAAGCGCAGCACCGTCATGTCCGGGTCGATCGGGCTATTCCAGCGCTCACGTTCGGCCTGCGGATTGCGCTGGTAGGCGAGCAGCGAGCGGTTGTTGCTGGCGTCGGTCAGCTGGCCCTTGCCGATGGCGATCGAGCCCGGTTTCAAGTCGCGGTGCGCCTTGTCGATGGCGGCCACGATGCCGCTGACGATGGCGTCGAAGCTGCGTTTGTTGTAACCGTAGGTGGTGATGTTATACAGCGCGTAGTGGGAAAAGCCGCCGGACCCGGCGTGCGTATGGGTGGCCGCCAGGATCACGTTGTCGGCCCCATACAGGCTGCCGTACCTGGCCCGCAGCTGCCTGAGGACCGCCTGCTGCACGCCCTGGAACACCATGCCCAGGTCGTTGTTGACGAAGACCATGCGCTTGCCGCTGGCCTGGTCGGCCACGATAAAGGCGCGTGCGCGCTGGCGCATGTGGATGCCGGCGCTCACCTGCGAGAGCGAGGCATAGCCCATCATGCCCACTTCGGCGGCTTCGCCGGTAATGTCGGACATGCCGCGTCCGACCAGATAAGGATCGGCGCTGGCCGCGCCGCAGGTTGCCGATAGCGCCAACAGCGCCATGGCCAGGGTCGAGCGCCGGGAAAGAATGTGCGATGCCATGTGACTCTCCTTGATCTGGTTCGGGATTAAACGTCAAAAACGCCTGGCCAGCGACAGGATCAGCGCCGCCCGATCCACCTTTCTGGTATTTCCCGCACTATCGGGCACCACCGCCAGTTCGCGGTTGCGCAGGACGGCGCCGGCCAGCTCCGCGCCGAAATCGAGGCCCCAGCGCGTGTGCACGATGCCCAGCTTGTAGTCCACCAGATCGGCATCGCGGAAGTGGCGCATCTTTTGAAACCCGATGTGCGCGACCAGCTTGTTCCTGCCATCGAGCTTGTGCTTGATGCCGACGTCGAGCAGGTGCGAGCCGCGCGAGTGTTTGAGGCCACCGTCGTAGCACGCGATCGCCTTGCCCGGGTCGCCCCCGGCCAGCACAGCCGGCAGATAGGTCATGCCGCAGATGGTGGCCGTGTTATTGCCGCGCAGTTCGTCGCTGAAGACATACAGATAGCGCGCCTCGATGGCGCCATAGGCAAATTCGAACACGCCGTAGCTGGTATCGAATTTGGTGTTGGTCACGCCCGTCGGTTCGCCCGTGGTCCAGTCGATGCCGGTCGGCGCATCGTTGGCCTTCGCGCCCGGGAACCACTCCTGTGCCACGCCCGCGCCGAAGTGCCAGCCGTCGGGATTGCCCCAGCGGTAGCCGAGCGCCCCGGTCACTTGCAAGCCGTTTGTGTCGGGAAAAATCTCCTTGCGCACCGTGCCCAGTTGCAGATAGCCGACCACGCCCGATTCGTGCACCGCTTCCATCGTCAGTTCGGCGCCGGGGCGGTTGTAGGTATCTGATACGCCGCGGTTCTTGCGGTCGGTGAGCAGCTTCGCTTCGACGTCGAGCGAGTAGCTCTGGATCGCCGGTTCGTTGGCATGGGCCTGGCCGGTGTGGATGGCGCCTGCCAGCGCGGCCAGCACGATCAATTTGTTCATGGCGTCTCCTTCGACTTGCAGCCGGCGGGAATGCTGGCCACGCGAGTCATGATCTCGGTCTCGCCCAGCAGTTCGGTGCCGATGTAGGCGCGCACTAGCAGCGTGTCGTTCTTGGTACGCACGATGCCCTTGTAGTTTTTCTTGGTACGCGGGTCGTGCACCCAGCCGTTGCGCCAGGCGTCGTCCTGCCAGGTATTCAGTTTGGCGATCATGACGCCGCACGCGTCGTCGGGCGTGCCGGCGTCCTTGTCCCAGACGATGGTGCCGCACAGCGCATCCTTTGGCTCGGCGCAGGCCTTGAACGCGATGACCGCGGCCTTGTCGGCGCTGAGCCACAGGCCCGGTACGGTGTCCGGCGCGGCCCACGCCGGCGCCACCCACGCACATGACAGCATCACCATCGCTATTGCTCGCATCTTGTCTCCTTGTAGTTATAGGTCCTTGTGCTTATGGCATGGGTGTCAGTACCGGCCATCGCTGCGTGATCCGGCCCGACTCCATCACGACGATGTCGCCGAACTGCTGGAGCACGGACTCGCTCTGGCGTGGCCGCAGGAAGATCACGTCGTCCACCTGCAGTTGCTGTGCGCCGGAGCCCAGCAGGACCTGCTGGTTCGACGAGGTTCCATACAGGCCGCTGGGCGCCATGCCGGCCGGCGAGACCGGGTCGGCCAGCCAGTTGCCGCCGTAGATGAACCAGGCGCGCGACTGGTTCACGTCCCACGCGCGGGCGGCGGCGCCGATCCATTCGACCCCGTTGGGCATGTCGAATTGCGCCGGCGCCTTCAGGACCGGCGTGGCGATGAACGCGGCCGGCGCCAGGTCGCCCAGTAGTTCGGTGTCGAAGTCGCCCGGTTTGACGAGGGCCGAGCCGAGCGCCACTTCGTTGGCCGCGCCTTTGCCGTCGTGAAGGCGGTAGGTCGGCGAGCCGCCGGCGTTGAGGATCAGGCCGGCCGGCGCCACGCCGCCATGCAGTGCCCGCGTGGCCTGCGCCGCATAGTCGCGGTACATGCCAAGCGCGTCGGCCAGGGCGCCCGCGCGCAGGCCGGGCAGGTCCGGCAGTTTGGTGATGTGGGTGTCGTAACCCATCATGCCGGACAGCTGAAGGCGCGGTTCCGACTTGACGATGTCGAGCATCTGCTGCAGTGCGGCCGCACTGGCAACCCCGCCGCGATGCAAGCCGACGTCGATTTCGACATTCACGCGCAGCTGTAGCTGGCGCTGGCGCGCCAGGTCGCGATACTGCGCCAGGCGCTGCGGGCTGTCGACCAGCCATTGCAGCTGGCACGCCGGATCGAAGCCCCCGCCCTTGAAGCGCTCGTAGAACTGGGCGGCGGCGGCCACCGGCAGCGGTTTGCCAAGCAGCAGATCGAGTGCCGGGCGCTGCGCGGCCAGCTGCTCCAGGTAGGCCAGGTTGAACACCATCAGGCGCTGGGTGCGCATTGCCGCGATCAAGTCGTCGAGCAAGGGCATGCAGGGCAGGGATTTGGCCACCAGGCGCAGTTGCATGCGCCCGCCGATGTTGCGCATGACCTGGCCGGCATTGGCCAGCATGCGGTCGCGGTCGAGCACCATGGTCGGCGTGGCGATGCCGGCCGCGCGCAGTGCCGCAGCCATGCGCGCGAAGTAGGCGTCATGCGGCGCGCCATGCGCGCGCGGACGCAGCGCCAGCGCGCCGGCGCCAGCCAGGCCGGCGATGGCCGCCAGCGCCGTGCGGCGCCTCATGCCGGCACCCCGAACAGGGCGCGCAAGTGGGGATTGAGCATGCGTCCGTGCGGATCCATCTGCTGGCGCAGCGCCTGGAAGTCCTTCCAGCGCGGATACAGCGCGGCCAGTTCGGCGGAGCTGAAGTTATGCAGCTTGCCCCAGTGGGGACGGCCGCCGTGTTTGCGAAACACCGGGCCGATCTCGGAGGTCAGGTAATCGTAGGCTTCGCCGTGCGCCGCATGCACCGCGATCGAGCAGCTGTCGCGCTGGTAGAAGGGGCTGAGCCAGGCGTCGTCGGCTTTGACGAAGCGAAATTCAAGCGGGAAGAATACGTCGTTGCGCCGTTCGAGCGTGCGGATCACCTCGCGCACGCAGGCGATGCCCGCCTCGCGCGGCACGTGGCATTCGGTTTCGTTAAAGCGCGTCGGGCGCACGTTCGAGAGCAGGCGAAACGAGCGGTTGGTGGCGTGTTCGGTCAGGTCGGCGTCGATCAGCTTGGCCGCGCTCCAGCGCCGCAAGCTGGGGAACTTGCCGAGCCAGTCACGCAGCTGGCGCAGGTCGCGCAGCATGTCTTCGTCTTGCGACGGCGGCATCTGGATGTCGCTGCCGGCGTAGGCGTCGTGCGTGATGGCGGCGGCATAGCCGGTGAACGGCAGGTAGTAGAACTCGAAGTGGCGATGGGTGCGCGCCAGTTCCGGCGCCTGCTGCAGCATCTCTTCGACCGGCTTTAGCCATACCTTGCGGCGCAGGCTGTGTGCGGGCACCACGCGCATCGTCAGCTCGGTGATGACGCCCAGGCTGCCCAGCGACACGCGCGCCGCCGCCATCTGGTCGGCGTGGCGCTCTTGCTGCCAGTCGATGACGTCGCCCTGCGGCGAGACAATGCGCATGCCGATGACGTCCGCATGCAGTGCCGGCAGCGCGGCGCCGGTGCCGTGGGTAGCGGTGCTGATCGCGCCGGCCAGCGACTGCATGTCGATGTCGGGCAGGTTGCGCAGCGCCAGGCCGGCGCCGTCGAGCTGGCGCGACACTTGCGACAGGCGGGTGCCGCCATGCAGGGTGGCGCTCATGGCCGTCTTGTCGTGCGAGCGCAGGCCCGCGAGGCGGTCGAGCGACATGATGGTTCCGCTGGTCGGCACCAGGGGCGTGAACGAATGGCCGGCGCCGACGCAGCGCACGGCGCCGCCCGATGCGCGCAGCAGCGCGGCGACGGCAGCTTCGTCGGCCGGCGCGGCCAGAGTGCTGGCCGTGCACTGCGCGCTGTCCGACCAGTTTTTCCAGGTGACCTTCGATGCGCTTGCCGCACCCAGCGCCGGGGTGGCGCGGCTGGCCAGCAGGCCCGCCGCCGAGGCCATCGCCCCGGCTTTCAGGAACAACCTGCGGCGCCGGGACCGGGGGCTCATTGTGCGGCTCCGGCGCTCATGAAGCGGGTCAGCGCGCGCAGGTCGTCGGGCGAGCAATCGTTGCACTGGCCCCGTGCCGGCATCGCGTTGATGCCTTCGACGGCATGCTTCACCATCTGGTCCATGCCTTGCGCCAGACGGCGTTGCCAGTGAGGGGTGAAGCCGGTGAGGGGGGCGCCGCTGGCCGCGACGGCGTGGCAGGCCATGCAGGATCGCTCGTAGCGTTCGGCCAGTTGCGGGTCGCTCGGGCGTGCCATCTCGGCCCGTTGCAGGTCGGCCAAGGCGGGCTTCTCGACTGACGCCGAACAGCCACACAAGCCCATCGCGAAAACCGCCACGCCCAGTATCGTTCGCATCCGTTCACCTCGCAGCCGCATAGTTATCGGAACAACGTTCTGGATAATAACGACGTATCAAAAATAAAACAACGTTATATTTTTGAGTGTGTGCAGGTGTTTATACGCGGAAACGGTGCAGGATTCCTGTCATCAATACATCGAGCAAGTCTTCCAGGTGCTGGTCGAAAGCGGCGTGTTCGAACCACTGTTCCGATTCGCCGAACACCAGCCGCAGCGAGGTCATGCCGTGGATGCCTTCCCAGAAGATCTGGCCCATGGAATCGAGGCGGTCGGCGCGCACCTGGCCCGATGCGGCCAGGGTCGCGAACAGCTGGTGGCCGAAGGCGTACGGGTCCTGGGTCTGGTTGCCATGTTCGATCTTGGCGCTTTCGACCGGCGCGTGCGGCCGGCGTTCCAGGAACACCAGCGCGTACTGGTCGGGATGGAGCATGCCGAATTTGACGTAGGCACGGCCGGCGCGCTTGATGTTGTCGATCGGCGGCAGCGCCGGGTCGGTGGCGGCGCGCATGGCCTTGGCGAGGTTGAGCAGGTCGCTATCCATGGCCTGGGTAATGAGCGTGGCCTTGTCCTCGAACAGGGCGTACACCACCGTGGTGGAAAACCCGGCTTCCTCGGCAACCTTGCGTAAGGTAATCGCGCGCGCGCCGCCAGCCTTGATCAGTTTCCGGACCGCCTTGATGATGTCTTTACGGCGCTGTTCGGATTCTCTCAGCTTGCGATCCTGCACGCTGCTTGTTGCCTTCACCATGTGATTCAATCCTAAATAGATGCTTGGTTCGCGGCCCGAGCCTATCAGAAATCATACGGGGGTGGGCAGAATACGATTGGCGGTTTGGGCTGCCGGGGAGGAGGAGGCTTGCCTGGGATGCAAGCCTGAGCATGTTTACTCAGGTCATACCTGAGCAGGTTCATGCTTCGCTTTGCCATCGCACTGCCGCGTTGGGCTGAGCCCGTGCCGCGCGCGCGCGCTGAAGGAAAAAGCCAACAACTAAGTAGTCACCGGAAATTGCAAATTCCGTTACATAACTTGCCATGATGGAATTAACCTCGTCAAGCAGTGCGCTGCCGGTCAGGCGAACGAATTTGCGCCAAACGTACTTGGCCTGCTTCCAGAGGATGTCGATGCGATTGAACTCGGGGCTGTATGGCGGCAGATAGTACAAGTACAGGCCACGGCGCTGCCACTGCCGGCGTTTCAGTTCCATCGCTTCGCCGCGGTGGATGTTTGCATTGTCGAGCACGACAATGCCCGGTACCGGATGCGGCTGTTCCGCGATGCGATCAATAAAGGCGATCACGTCGTCGCGCACAGTGCGCTGCTCCTTGATTGCCCATAGCAGCTTGCCATCATGGCCCAGCGCACCCAGAACATTGACGCGCTGCCGGTGCACACCGGCCTCGGCACAACGGCTGCGGCCGATTGGCGCCCATCCATATTGAAGCGGCGGATTCGGATGAATCCAGACTCGTCGAAATAGAGCAGATCACATTGGCCCGCCTGCGCCATGCGCTGCAATCGCACGAGCCCGGCACAGCGTTCGATGAATAAATCATTGCTTCCCTAGCACATTAATAGATTTTCGTTTGTTGTAAATCAAGCCATATTTCCCATGCGTGTATTTACACGCGACAACCCATTGAGGCATCATGATTGATGACATCAAAAGGGGTAATCGAATACGAAAGTAGATGTGACGCAATAATGGCGCACCAGAAAATAAAAGTTGGCGCAATTACCCTTAGTTTCTTATTGTCACCAGATGGCTATGCGCGGCATGGAAAAACTGGGGATATCAGCGCCTGGGACAGCGCAATAAAGTGGAAATCTATTTAAAAATCCTAAGACTTTTCAACGAATTTTACGGACCAAGGACATATGAAAAAATATCTTTATTCTATAGTCTTTATCTTTTTCGCCACAATTCCTGGAACAGCTGCCGCGCAGACGTTCACTCTGGCCTTCATAGGCGATACACAATTCGACTGGGGGTGTGAATCCGAGCATACCGAATTATCTGACTATTGCAAGATATCAGCGAATCGTGCCAAGCCAGAGCAGGATCAAGCGGCAGAGACAAATGGACGCGTCGTCGCTCGGGTTAATGAATTAAAGAATGCTGAAGATACCAACTTAAAAGGACTGGTGATTAATGGCGATCTGACTCGTTTCGGCAGCAAGGACCACTATCTGGGGAAATTTCAGGATATGTATATGAACCAGACCTCATTTCCCGTTTGGCCTGGACTTGGAAACCATGATTATCAAAATAACATCAATGCCTGCGGAGCGCCGGCCACGATGAATTGGAATTATTGCGGCGCTGACATGATGCAATTTCTGGCTTCGTGGCTCAATGATAACCGCTCAAAGACGGTCTCTTATGACCTTACCAACTATTCAAAAAACTCGTCCCAGATGGGATGGCAGCGTAACATATCGGGAAGTTTGGCATATTCATGGGAGATCGGCAGCTTTCATTTTGTGCAGCTCAATAACTACCCGACATATAAAACCAAGTTTAAGCATGGATACAGCTTTGGCGTCTACTCATGGGACTTGGACGCCACATCCCCGGCTGACTGGATCGCACACGATTTCTCGACCGCCGTTGAAAACCGGAAAGTTATAATTTTAAACTGGCATGACTTTGACGATGCTTACGGCAATAATTACGATGCACCAGAGTATAAAGAAATGATTGCAATGTTGGACAAATATGCCTCGAACATTAAGGCAGTATTCGTGGGTCACAGACACGAAAAAATAGGGCACAATGGAACAACGGATTTTATCAAGTTCAAACAGTCGTCCAATCATGCCAAAGATATTTGGGTCCCGGTTATTCATTCCGGATCTCCCATATGGGGACGTTTCATGAGGGCAGATTTCTCGGACCCTTACTATAATTGCAAAATAACGATCAGCGAAATCGATATTGCCGATTTGTCCAATAGCGGGAAAAATCCAAAAACTATCGATTGTAGTGTGGCGAAGGACTCTTCCACAGCCAATAGATTGGCTTTTGGCGGCGCATACGGATTTATTCATGATGGGTCGCCGGTGATTAATCCGGTTACTAATGCCCAGTCCTGTCCATCAGGCTATTTAAAAACTCAAGTCTATGGGACATCTGGAGTGGATTGGCCAGTATATATCTGTTCCAAGCAGCAGCCGGAAGGGGCATCATCCTCCGAATACGATTTTGGTGGCATGTGGGGGTATATCAACGATGGCGAATTGGTGAGAAATCCTCTTTCCGGTGATGGAAGTTGCAGTCCGGGCTTTATCGACGTGAAGTTGTTGGATACATATAACCAAGACTGGTCATTGCACGCTTGTTACCGTAAGCACGACCCGGACTATCAGGAACCGCTATACTTTGGCGGCGTTCTTGGCACTGTTAACGGAACTCCAGTGAAAAATCCAATGACAGGAAATTTTTCGTGTCCGGAGGGTTTTTCGCGTTCGCGAGTCCTCGGCACTTACAATCAGGACTATGATTTGTCCTACTGTTACGCTATTCCGAAGCTTTAGAGTTTGAGGCGGTACGGAAGGAGACTGGTTACGGCCATACGACCATTCTCCTGCTTCTCACGCCTCGATTCTGACCTCATCTTCATGATCAAAACCGGCCTGTTTACCGGCCCGCAGCGCATCGCCAAGCTGAATAAGCTTGGCGATGCGCTGCGGGTGCTGAAGCGCCACCATTGATGCGAATAACGCTGCGCGTCGGCAGTGTCACGTATGCAGTGTCGCCACTTTTCATGCTGAACGGAAGTTCCATCCCGACGATAGCGGTCAGCGAAGCGCGGTCGGCCGGGGTCTCGACTAAATAATCGCCAGATTTTTCTTGTCAAATTCTATAGCGACCAGGATGGTGACAGACATGAGGCTGCGATTGAAGCTTAGCGCTGATGAGCGCAGGACGCTGCGGGAGATGGGGATCTACCATCCGCATGCGCGCACGCGGATGCGGGCACAAGGGATGTTCCGGCTGGCGCAAGGTTTGACACTGCAACAGGTGGCCGACGAATTCGAGGTGCACCTGAACAGTGTCGAGAACTGGCGCCGTCGTTGGGATGAATTCGGCCTGGTCGGTTTGTTCGAGGATCGGCACACTGGCCAGCCGCCGAAGTTGTCCGACGAGGAACGGAGCCAGCTCGGCGATCTGGCGCGCGATGCGGGCGGGACTGCCAGGACACTGCAGCAGCAGTGGGAAGGCGCGGACCATACGCCGCTCGGCGGCAACAGCATCAAAGAAGATCTGAAGCGCATGGCGTTTCGCTACAAGCGATGCCGCCTTAGCTTGAAGGACAAGCGTGACCCCGCCGCGTTTGAATATGCCAGCGGCGTCGTTGCGTCGTTGCAGCGCATGGCGCAGACGGGCCAATGTGATCTGCTCTATTTCGACGAGTCTGGATTCAGTCCGAATCCGCCGCTTCAATATGGATGGGCGCCAATCGGTCACAGCCGTTGTGCCGAGGCCGGTGTGCACCGGCAGCGCGTCAATGTTCTGGGTGCGCTGGCCATGATGGCAAGCTGCTATGGGCAATCAAGGAACAGCGCACTGTGCGCGACGACGTGATCGCCTTTATTGATCGCATCGCGGAACAGCCGCATCCGGTACCGGGCATTGTCGTGCTCGACAATGCAAACATCCACCGCGGCGAAACGATGGAACTGAAACGCCGGCAGTGGCAGCGCCGTGGCCTGTACTTGTACTATCTGCCGCCATACAGCCCCGAGTTCAATCGCATCGACATCCTCTGGAAGCAGGCCAAGTACGTTTGGCGCAAATTCGTTCGCCTGACCGGCAGCGCACTGCTTGACGAGGTTAATTCCATCATGGCAAGTTACATAGCGGAATTTGCAATAAATTTCCGGTGACTACTTAGCAACAACCCCCTCCAGACGAGGAAGGACAACACCTACCTTGTTCAACGCATCGTGGCAGATTTCGATGACCATGTTAGTAGATAGAAACATAATTCGATAAGCATAAAATGGCAGGAATTAAGCGCGCCTTTGCTGGTAAATCTATCCCTTTCTCCGTATGACAGCCGAATAATGCAAGCGGCATAAATATAGCGGCCGAATAATGCAAAAAGCATAAAATCAATAAAAATTAAAACGCGCTTTTTCTAGAAATTCTACCCCTTTACCCGAATAGAATAGGAATAATGCAAATAGCATAAAAATAAGAAAAATTATATATTGACCAAGTTCACATCCTTGCTTAACATGCCTTCCGTCAACCGTTGCATCCATTCGCCAGCACTGTGTGAGGTGCGAGCGATGGCTGCGACCAGGTTGTGTAAATACAATTATAAATCGATCTTCACGGAGAAGATCGTCTTTTTCCCTACTATTGATTGCTTTGCTAAAGGGAACCAAGCGCGATGGGAGCTATTTACCTGGTACGTCACGGCCAGGCCAGTTTTGGTAAAACTGATTATGACAATTTGTCTGAATTAGGCCGGCGTCAATCCGCACTGCTCGGTCAGCGCCTGGTCCACCTTGACCAGAAGATTTCATTGTTTGTCAGCGGCACCCATCGTCGCCATCTGCAAAGTCTGGAAGCCTGTCTGGAGGCATGGTCGGTTGCTGGTATCGAGTACGAGCGGCATATTCGGCAAGATGCCCGTTTTGACGAGTTCGATCACGCCGACGTACTGCTTCGTTTCATGCCGCAGTTTCCAGATCTGGCCGCTTTGTCGGCCTACGTCGGGCAACAAGACAGGCCGGAGATCGTCTTTCAAGAGATGTTTGAGCATGCCGTGGCGCGTTGGGTAGGCGGTGCGCACGATGCCGAGTACCGTGAATCATGGAATGCTTTCCAGATACGTTGCAATGCGGCACTGACGCCCTTGCTGGAGCATGTCGAACAGGGTAATTCGGCGATTGTATTTACTTCCGGCGGACCAATCAGTGCGATTTGCCAGCAATTGCTGGCTATCCCGGACCAGCGGATCTTCGATTTGAACTGGTCGTTGGTTAACGCAGGTGTCACAAAGCTTGTATATGGCAAAGGACGGATCTGCTTGAGTTACCTGAATAATTTTTCGCATCTTGAAGCCATGCATGATGAATCGTTGTTGAGTTATCGGTAAAGGGCATGGCTAAGTTGGCTTGGATAGCGTCATGTATTTACATGGAACGACACAGATAATCAGCGAAGAAAGTAGTTTGATAACGCCATGACGCGAAAAATCGTGTTTCTCCTTTCAGGCCAGGGCTCCCAGTATTATCAAATGGGCCAACAGCTGTATTCCGCCGACAGCGTTTTCAGACGCTATATGGATGAGCTGGATCAGATTGCCGTATCCATGTGCGGTTATTCGGTTACGCAGGTGCTGTATGGTGGCGGCAAGGGCAAGGCGGCGGAGTTCTCCCGTACCATTCATACCCATCCGGCGATTTTCATGCTGGAATTTTCGCTGGCTCAAGCCTTGATGGCGCGTGGAATAAAACCGGATTATCTGTTCGGCAGCAGCCTGGGCGAATTTGTGGCGGCGGCGCTGGCTGGAGTCGCCGCGCCTGAAGCCATCTTGCGCAATGTAATCCATAAAGCGCACAGCGTGGAGCGATTGTGCGAGCCGGGCGCGATGCTGACTATTTTGCACGATCCGGCGCTGTACCGGCTCGATCCGGTACTCAACCGGCTTAGTACCCTGGCCGGTATCAACTACGACAAGCACTTTGTGGTTTCCGGCACCCGCGCCAATCTGGAGACGATCTATCGTCATCTCCAGGACCAAGGTATCGCCGCCTTGAAATTACCGATCTCGCACGGCTTTCATTCTCCTGCGATGGATGCCAGTCATGCCGAGGTGCACAGCGCAGACACGCTTCTTTCCTGGGAGGCGCCGAAGATCCCAATGATTTCGTGCCTGCTCGGAGGCGAAGTCAAGTCAATATCACAAGATTACTTTTGGCAGGTCGGCCGCCAGCCCATTCTGTTTCGGGAAGCGTTGACCAGCCTGCTTGATGCAGAGCATGGCGCTGTCGATTTTGTCGATATCGGGCCGTCTGGAACGCTGGCTGGTTTCGTCAAGCAGCATCTGCGCGCTGCCAGCGAGCACCGTACCTTCATCGTTATGTCGCCATTCATGAACGAGGTGGATGGTTTTGCGCAGGTCGTCAACGAACTCGGCACTCATGCTGCCGGGAACATACTCAGTGGAGAAACAACGCAGATGATCGCCTACGTATTCCCGGGCCAGGGCGCCCAGAAAAAAGGCATGGGACAGGAGCTGTTCGCGCAGTTTCCCGATTTGCTGGCGCAGGCTGACGCGCTGCTCGGGTATTCGCTCAAGGACTTATGCCTGAATGATCCGCGCCAGCAACTCGATCATACTTTGTACACGCAGCCGGCCTTGTATGTGGTCAACGCGTTGTCCTATCTGGCCGAACGGGCCGCTGGTGGGCGCGCCCCGACCTTTGTGGCAGGTCACAGCCTGGGCGAATACAGTGCATTGTTTGCGGCGGGCATGGTCGATTTCGAGACCGGCTTGAAGCTGGTGCAAAAGCGCGCGGCATTGATGGCGCAGGCTACCGCTGGCGCAATGGCGGCGGTGATTGGATTGGATGCCGATACCATCCGCGGCGTCCTGGCCGCCGCCGCATTCAAGCACATCGATATCGCCAATTTCAATACGCCGTCGCAGATTGTCATTTCTGGGGCGCGTGATGAAATCCTTGCCGCCAAAGCGATCCTGGAGAGCACAGCGGGCTGCCGTACCGTCGTGCCCTTGCCGGTGAGCGGTGCTTTCCATTCGAGATTGATGGAGCAGGCCAAGATCGAGTTTGAACGCTTCCTGGCACCGTTCACTTTTCTGGAACCCGCATTTCCGGTGATTTCGAATGTCAGTGCGCGCCCCTACGATAGCGCTACCGCGAAAGCCCTGCTGGCACAGCAGATAAGCCACTCGGTGAACTGGGTTGCCTCGGTCTGCTATATGTGGGGCCAGGGAGTGGAAGAGTTCAAGGAACTGGGGCCGGGAAAAGTGCTGACAGGCCTGATTGCCAAGATCAAGGCAGAGGCAAGCCCCTTGCTGGTCGCCGACACCAAAAAGGCGCATGCGCCGGCCCGATCCCTGCCCGATAGCGTCCAAGTGGCGCCTGTCGTGCGGCCGGTGCCGGCGGCTGCCTCGGAGCGCATCAGCGCGGCAAGCCTGGGTTCGGCCCAGTTCAAGGCTGACTACGGGCTCGCCTATGCCTATGTCGGCGGCGCCATGGTGCATGGCATCGCCTCGGAGGCGATGGTGATCCGCATGGCGCGCGCTGGCATGCTGGCGTATTTTGGTACCGGCGCCTTGTCGGCGGCGCGGGTCGAACAAGCCATCCTGCAGATACAGCGCGAACTCAAGCCGGGGCAGGCGTATGGCATGAACCTGCTGAACGGTTCCAGGGAAGAGGCCATCGTGGAGCTGCTTCTCAAGCACCAGGTGCGCAACGTCGAAGCGTCCGCGTATATGCAAATCACTTCGGGACTGGTCCTGTACCGTTTGCGTGGCCTGGAGCAGATGGCTGACGGCACCGTGGCGGCGAAAAACCGGATCATGGCGAAACTCTCGCGTCCTGAAATCGCTGCCGGTTTCTTGAGTCCGGCGCCGGACCGCCTGGTTCAAAAACTGCTGCAGCAAGGCCTGATCACTACGCAGCAGGCGCAATGGTCCAGGCAGGTGCCGATGGCTGACGATATTTGCGTCGAAGCCGATTCCGGCGGCCATACCGACAGCGGCGTGGCAGCTGCCTTGCTGCCGGCAATACAGCGCCAGCGCGATGCCGCGATGGCGAGCCACCGTTACAGCAAGTACATACGGGTCGGCAGCGCCGGCGGCATCGGCACGCCGGAAGCCGCGGCCGCCGCGTTCATCCTGGGCGCCGACTTCATCGTTACCGGCTCCATCAATCAATGCACGGTGGAAGCCGGTACCAGCGACGCCGTCAAGAATCTTTTGCAGGACATGGATGTCCAGGATACCGATTACGCACCTGCCGGCGACATGTTCGAGCTGGGTGCGAGGGTGCAGGTGTTGAAACGTGGAATCTTCTTCCCGGTGCGCGCGAACAAGCTGTATGACGTGTATCGGGCGGTGGAGTCGATTGAACAGATCGATGAAAAAACGGCAAAGCTGATCCAGGAAAAATACTTCCAGCGCAGCTTCAGCGAGGTCTATGAAGAATGCAAACGTTACCATCCGGCCGAACAGATTGCGCAAGCTGAACAGAATCCAAAAAAGAAGATGGCGCTTATTTTCCGCTGGTACTTTGGCCACAGCAACCGCCTGGCGCTGCTTGGCGATATGGAAAACAAGGTCGACTTTCAAATCCATTGCGGCCCCGCACTGGGTGCCTTCAATCAATGGGTCAGGGGAACTGCGCTGGAAGACTGGCGCAAGCGGCATGTCGATGCCATCGGCGTCAAGCTGATGGATGAGACGGCGACCCTGTTGACGACCCGATTTGCGGCATTGCTCGGCAAGGCCGTGGCGGTGCAGCCGGCCGCGACGCGCCACATGGCCACCCCAGTAACCCAATAACAGCTCATAGAGGAAATCATGGAAGAGAAAATCAGGCTGTTTATTGAACAGACCTTTCTGTTTGAATTTGGCGACGACATTACCTCCACAACCGACCTGTTCAAGGCCGGCGTGATCGATTCCTTCGGTTACGTGCAATTGATGCATTTTCTGGAAAGCGAATTCGCGTTCAAGTACAGCGACGACGAATTCCTGACGCAGATCCTGGTCTCCCTCGACAGCCTGGTCGATTCGGTGCGCGAAAAAATGGAAGCCAACGCCGCCGCCTGAGAATCAGGTTCCAGCAAGACACGGTTTTATTACATACGGCCTCCCGCATGGCGGGAGCGCTGTGCTCGTTTGCGTTCTCATAATCGAAGGAAATTTTACAAATGTGTGGAATTGCCGGGTTGTACACCTCACGTCCAGATGCTGCTCCCAGCCCGGACACCATCAAAAAAATGCTGGCACTGATCCAGCATCGCGGCCCGGACGAAGCGGGATATTTCATTGATGACCGGCTGGCGATGGGAACCGTCCGGCTCAGCATCATCGATGTGGCTTCGGGCACCCAGCCGCTCAGCGATAGCGCTGAGCGCTACTGGATCTGTTACAACGGCGAACTGTATAACTACAAGGAACTACGCTCGCAATTGCAAGGCCTTGGCCGCCGATTCCGCACCAATTCAGATACGGAAGTGCTCTTGCAAGCCTGGATCGAATGGGGGGAAGCCTGCTTGCCGCGCCTGAACGGCGCGTTTGGCTTTGCCATCTACGATACCTGGGAAAAAAGCCTGTTCCTGGCGCGTGACCGCTATGGCAAACGCCCGCTGTTTTATGCGCGCAAAGATGGCGACTTCCTGTTCGCCTCCGAGATGAAGGCCTTCATGGGACTGAAGGACTTTGCCTTTGCCGCCGATCCGCAACAGCTGGCCTCGATCTTTGCCCAATGGACGCCGCTGCCGCACCAGAGTGGATTTAAGGATATCGAGCAGTTGCCCATGGGTTGCTTTCTGCGGGTGGCGAATGGACAGGTGGTACAGGGCCAATATGAGCAGCTTGGCTTCAAGCCGACGTATGCCATCGACAGTGAAGCCGAGGCGATCGAGCAGGTCAGGAATTCACTGAGCGACAGTGTACGCCTGCGTTTGCGCAGCGACGTCGAAGTGGGGGTCTACCTGAGTGGCGGCCTGGATTCCGCGGTCATTGCCCAGCTGGCCACGGAGATGTCGAACCAGCAAGTACATACCTTTTCGGTTGGCTTCGAGGATAAATACTTTGACGAGTCGGATGATCAGCAAGAGGTAAGCCGCTTCCTCGGCACCAGCCACAGCGCCATCACGATGACCCATGCCGACATCGCCGAGACGTTTCCGCAGGCGCTGTATCACGCCGAGATGCCGGCATTTCGCACGGCCTTCGTGCCCATGTACCTGCTGTCGAAGTCGGTACGCGACAAGGGGATCAAGGTGGTCTTGAGCGGCGAGGGTGCGGACGAGGCATTCCTGGGCTACGACCTGTTCAAGGAGACCCTGTTGCGCCAGTCCTGGGGCAATTACGACAATGACGAGCGCAAGCGTCAGATTTCCAGGATGTATCCCTATCTGCGGCATTTCGACGAGGGACACGCGGCCAAATTGCTGGGCTTGTTCCAGCAATTCACGCAAGAGCAGATGCCCGGCCTGTTTTCGCATGAAATCCGCTTCCAGAACGGCCGTTTTGCCAACCGCCTGTTGAATCAAAAAGCCGATCCATTCGCGGCATTGCTGCAACTGACCGGGGAGGACGCGCAGTTCTCCAGCCTGAATGGCATCGAGAAAGCACAGTGGCTTGAATTCAAGACCCTGCTGTCGGGCTATTTGCTGTCGACCCAGGGCGAGCGCATGAGCCTGGCCCATGGGGTTGAGAACCGCTGCCCGTTTCTCGACCCGGATGTGGTGAACCTGGCCGCCTCGGTCAACCTGAAATTCGACGACGGCAGCAATGAAAAATATCTGATCAAGAAAGCCTTCGAAAACCGCATCCCGGCTAGCATCATCAGCAAGCATAAGCATCCTTATCGGGCTCCGGATAGCGCGGCATTCGCGCAGCATCGGCCCGATTATCTGGAACTGCTGCTGTCCGAGTCGGAGTTGAAAAAAATGCCGTATCTCGACATCGGGTTCGCCAAGGCCCTGACCAAAAAGATCTTCAGCAGCGATCCGGCCAGCATCAGCACGCGTGAAAACCAGGCCTTCATCTATCTATTGTCGAGCGCGATGCTCGATCGCCAGTTTGTCAGACGAGAAGGGCTTCCGGATATCGATGTCGCGCGTATTGAAAAAGTCCTGGTGCGGGCCGTAGATCAACGAAGTGGAGTCCATTGATGCTGAATTTCCTGAATAATTTCAAGCGCAAGCCCGGCAAGCCGGAAGCAGTCGACACGCCCGATGATGTCGCCATCATCGGCCTATCGTTGCGGCTGCCGCAGGCGGATACGCTCGATGAATTCTGGACCAACCTGATGGCACAGAAATCGTCGATCACCGAAGTGCCGGCCCAGCGCTGGGATAAACAGGCCTACTACGGCGACCCGCGCAAGGCCGACGACAAGACCAATAGCATCTGGGGTGGTTTTGTCGACCATGCCGACTGTTTTGACGCCGAATTTTTCAAGATTTCTCCGCGCGAAGCGCAAAACATGGATCCCCAGCAACGCTTTGCCATGGAATTGTCCTGGAAAGCCATCGAGGATGCAGGCTATCGCCCGAGCCAGCTGGCTGGCTCCAACACCGGTGTGTATATGGGGGTCTGTCACTGGGACTACGCCGAGCTGTTTGAAAAAACCGGACAGAAAGTCGATGCGTATTTCCCCACCGGCACCGCGTATTCGATCATCGCCAACCGGATTTCACACTATTTCGACTTTGCCGGACCCAGCATCATCAACGATACGGCGTGCGCCAGTTCGCTGGTCTCGGTGTATCAGGCGGTGCGCGCGCTACAAAACGGCGAATGCGATACCGCGCTGGCCGGCGGCGTGAATCTGTGCTGGTCGGTCAACCACTTCATCGCCTTCAGTAAAAACGGCATGTTGTCGAAAGATGGATTGTGCAAGGCCTTCGACAGTAGCGCCGACGGCTACGTGCGCGGCGAAGGTGGCGCCGTGCTGCTGTTGAAGCCGCTACGGCAGGCGCAGGCCGATGGCGATCTGATACATGCGGTTATCAAAGGCATCGGCACCAATCACGGCGGGCGCACCAATTCGCTCACCGTCACCAATCCGAAGGCGCAGGCGCGTCTGATCAGCCAGATTTACAGGAAGGCCGGTATCGCACCCGACAGTGTCAGCTATATCGAGGCGCATGGACCTGGCACGCCGCTCGGCGATCCGGTTGAAGTCATGGGATTGAAGACAGCATTTCGCGACCTGCACGAGCGCTTGGGCACCACGGCGCAGGCGGCCAGCTGCGGCCTTGGTTCAGTCAAGACCAATATCGGCCACCTGGAAGGCGCGGCCGGCGTCGCAGGCATGATCAAGGTGGTTGCCGCGATGCAGCACCAGACCTTGCCGGGAAATGTCAATTTTCAACGTTTGAATCCACTCATCAAACTGGAAGACAGCCCATTTTTTGTGGTTTCCGAAACGACGCCATGGCACCGTGGAGCGCTTCCGCTGCGCGCCGGCGTCAGCTCTTTCGGCTTCGGCGGCAGTAATGCGCACGTCATCCTGGAAGAATTCGTGGCGCAAGCGGGGCCCAATGTGGCGCTCGGGCCGGTCTACCTGGTGCCCGTGTCGGCGCGCGACGCTGAACGCTTGCGCGAATCGGTCAGCGCTCTCCTGGACTATGTGACATCGCACAAGAGCGTGGATCTGGGAGCGTTGGCGTATACGCTGCAAACTGGTCGTGAAGCCATGGCGGAAAGGACGGTCTTTGCCGTCAGCGACGGCGCCGATCTGACGGCAAAGCTGGAAGCCTGGCTTGCCGGGAAAAAGAACATCGCCCAATGCTGGCGCGGCCAGCAGGATCAAGGCGGCAAACTGGTCGATCTGCTGGCAGCCGACGACGGTTATCGCGCGCTGCTCCAGCAATGGGCAGCCAACGGCCAGCTCGACAAGCTGGCGGAATTGTGGGCGCAAGGAGGCGAACTCGACTGGCAGATCTTGTATGCCGAAGGAAAACCGCAAAAACTGCGCCTGCCGACCTATCCCTTTGCCAAAGTGCGTCATTGGTTTGCTGATAGCAAGGTGCGTGCCGATAGCCAGGCCCAGGCGGCGCAAATCGATGTGCTGCATCCCTTGCTGCACAAGAATATCTCCACCCTCAAGCAACAGATCTACAGTGCCGAATTCAGCGGTCGTGAATTTTTCCTGGCCGACCATGTGGTTGCACACAACAAGGTCATGCCGGGTGTGGCCTACCTTGAAATGGTCAGGGCCGCGCTCGCCCTGGCACTCGATGGCGGCCAGAACATCTTGCTGAAAAATGTGGTCTGGACGCGGCCGCTGGCGATTGGCGACCAGCCGGTCACGGTGCAGCTTGGCCTGCTGCCCCAGGCAGGAGGGGACATCGCGTATACCGTCTCCAGCATGGTCGATGGACAGCCGGTGGTGCATAGCCAGGGCCGGGCGCTGGTCGAGGAAAACGCGCAACATCCGGTACTCGATCTGGCGCAATTGAAAGCCGCCTGCGCGCACATGCATTCCGTACCCGATTGCTACGCCCGCCTCGCTGCGGCCGGCATGGCGCATGGCCCCAGCTTGCAAGGACTGGCATCGGTGCATGCCGGAGAGCGTCAGGTGCTGGCGCAACTACGCTTGCCGGAGGTGCTTGCGGCGCAGGCTGATCAGTATTTCTTGCATCCTGCCATGCTCGATTCGGCGATTCAAGGCACGGTTGCCTTGCTCGGTGGAGAGCGTCCGGCGCTGCCATTCGCGCTGGAGGAACTGCGTATTATTGCCCCATGCACGCCGCATATGTGGGCGTGGATACGGTATAGCGATGCGTCTGCGAAAGAGACGTCGATGCCGAAATTCGATATTGACATCTGCAACGAACGCGCCGAGGTGTGCGTGCGCATGAGCGGCTTGTCGTTGCGCTTGCTTGAGGCTCCCGCCAATGCTGTTGCGCCAGCGCTGCCCGTCGGCATGGATGTGCTGTACAGCCGCAGCGAATGGCATGAGCGGCCTCTGGTGCCGGCTGCGCCTGCCGTGGCCGGCGCGCCTGCGCTCAGCGTCTTCCTGGCCTTGCCAGCCGATCAACCAGCGTTGCTGCAGGAATTGAGCGAGCGGCTGGGCGCGCATGTCGAGGCCTTGATTTTGCCGCCTCTTGCGCAGGCGGCAGAAGGCCTGGAAAGTGCCTTGCTGACAGTGTTGCGCCGTGTCCAGAAATTGATGGCCGAGCGTAGCAAGGTACAGGTTTGCATTGTCGTCCCGGAGTCCGAAGGCGGGCGGCTGTTGGCGCCGTTGGCGTCGCTGCTCAAGACCGCCAGCCAGGAAAGCTCGCGCGTGCAAGGCAAACTGATTACTGTGGCCGGCTTGGAAAGCTTGCCAGCCGACCAGCTGGCCGATCTGATCCGTGCCGAAATCGGCGCGGCCGACCAGTTCGCCGAGATCCGTATCGGCCAGGATGGCTTGCGCCAGGTGCGTCTTGCGCGCGAGATTGTCTTGCCGCCAGCTGCTGGCTGGGGCTTCAAGGAAGGTGGTGTCTACTGGATCACTGGCGGGCTCGGTGGATTAGGCGCCCTTGTCGGCGATTTTCTGGCGAACACCCGTGATGTCACACTGGTGCTGAGCGGCCGCTCGCCGGCACGCGGCCGCGATGCCGCCTTGCGCGCGCGCGGGGTGACGGTCGACTACATGGAAGCCGATATTGGCATTGCTGCCGACGTGCAGCAAGTGGTGGCGGCCATCATTGAGAAATATGGCGCGCTAAACGGTATCGTGCATTGCGCCGGCGTGCTCCAGGATGCCTTTATCGCCAACAAGACGGAGCAACAAGTCGCCGCCGTTTTCGGGCCCAAAGTGCATGGCGTGGTGAACATCGATCAAGCCACCCGCGACATTGATCTCGACTTTTTATTGCTGTTTTCATCGGTTGCCGCGATCAATGGCGGTGCCGGCCAGTCCGACTATGGCGTTGCGAATGCCTTTTTGGATGCGTATGCAAGTCACCGCCAGGCGCAGGTGCAGGCTGGCCTGCGGCGCGGCCAGACCATCGCGGTCAACTGGCCGCTGTGGGCTGCGGGCGGCATGCAGATGGATGAGGCCAATGTCGACGCGATGCGCCGGCGCACCGGCATGCAACCGTTGCCGACCGCGCAAGGCCTTGGCGCCATGGCGGCCATCCTCGCCTCCGGCCAGGGCGGCCAGGTTGCCGTTTCCTATGGACAGGCTGATGCCTTACGCCATTTCATGGCGGCTCAGGAAACCCGCAAGCCGGACCAGCCGCCTGCGGCGGTAGCGGCGCCTGCCGGGGCCAGTATCGAGGCGCAGACGCTGACCTTGCTGAAAGAGACGCTCGGCAAGGTGCTCAAGCTTGATCCGGCGAAAATCCGAAGTAGCGAAAAATTCGAGCAGTACGGCTTTGATTCCATCATGGCGGTCGACATGACCTTGCAACTGGAAGAGCGGATCGGATCCCTGCCCAAGACACTGTTCTTTGAATATGTCGATTTGCAAGGAATCGCCACGTATCTTCTGGAAGAGCACTTGCTTGCCTTGACGGCGACCTTGAGCACCCCGGCGAAAACCGGTCCGGCGACAATGGGCATGGCGGAAAAACCATTGTCGATGGACCCGGCACCGGTCGCTGCGGCGGTGCCGGTGGCAAACCGTTTTACGGCGCTTGCGGCGCTGCCGCCGGCGCCGGCGGAATCGGATTATCACGATATCGCCGTCATCGGCCTGGCTGGACGTTACCCGCACGCCGACACGATGGAGCAATTCTGGGAGGTGCTCAAGAATGGCCGCCATTGTTTCGAGAAAATCCCTTCCGAGCGTTGGCGGCATGCCGGGATCTATCACGATGAACGCGATATCCTGGGCAAGAGCACGATCAAGAATGGCAGCTTCCTGAGTGATATCGACAAGTTCGATCCGCGCTATTTCAACATGTCCCAACGCGACGCCGAACTGATGTCGCCGGAAGTGCGCTTGTTCCTGCAAGTCGGTGTCGAGGCCTTCGAAGACGCCGGCTATTCCCGCGAACAGATGCACAAGCAGTACGACGGCGATGTCGGTGTGCTGGTCGGCACCATGAGCAATCACTACGGCTTGCTCGGCTTCCAGAACATGCTGACCCGCGGCGCGCGCGCCAATGGCAGTTATACCGGGACCTTGCCGAACATGCTGTCGTATTTTTACGGCTTCAGCGGCCCGTCGATTTTCATGGATACCATGTGCTCGGCGGCGTCGACGTGCATCGACCAGGCGGTCCATATGCTACGGGGCAAGCAATGCAAGATGGTCCTGGCCGGCGGCGCCAATTTGCTGCTGCATCCCTATAATTTCATTTCCAGCTCGCAGGAGCATTTTACGACCAAGACCTCGGAGCTGATCCGCAGCTACGGCCTTGGCGCCGACGGCACGATCCTGGGCGAAGGTGTTGGTGCGGTACTGCTGAAGCCGCTGGTCGAGGCCATCAAGGACAAAGATCACATCTACGGCATCATCAAAGGCACTGCCATCAATAATGCCGGCGTGCGCAACGGCTTTACCGTGCCCAGCCCCACCATGCAGGCGAAGGTGGTGCAAAAGGCATTGCGCGATGCCGCCATCGATCCCCGTACGGTCAGCTATCTGGAGGGACATGGCTCCGGAACCAAACTGGGCGACCCGATTGAAATCAAGGCGCTCACCCAGGCTTACCGCGCATACACCGATACCAGGCAATTCTGTCCGATAGGATCGGTCAAATCGAATATCGCGCATCTGCTGGCGGCAGCCGGCGTGGCTGGATTCACCAAGGTCCTGTTGCAGCTCAAGCACAAGCAGATTGTTCCTTCATTGCACTCGGCGGAACTCAATCCGGACATTCCGTTTGCTGAATCGCCGTTCTACGTGCAGCGCGAGCTGAGCGACTGGCAACGCCCGACCCTCATCGAAGATGGCGTCGAGCGCGTCTATCCGCGCCGTGCCGGGGTCACCTCCATCGGCGCGGGCGGCATGAACTCGCACATCATCGTCGAAGAATACGCGCAACCATCGGCGCTATCGGGTGCGCTGCCACAGCCAAGGTTGGTGCTGTTCTCGGCGATGAGCAAGGCCATGCTGCACCTCTATCTGGAGCGCATGCGCAGCCATCTGGAACAACACCCGGATACCGACCTTGCCTCCTTGTCGTACACCCTGCAGGTCGGCCGCAATGCCTTGCCATGCCGTTTTGCCACGGTGATTTCCACCAGCGCGCAGCTAGTGCAGGCGATGGCAGCATTTGTGCAAGGAGAGGCGACGCCGGCAGTCAGCTTTGTGGAAAACATCCTCGCCAGCGACGACAGCTTCGACGACGCCGAGGTCGCGCATGGCGTCGCTGCGGGCGATCTGGCGCGGATTGCGCACTGCTGGGCGCAGGGAGCAAGCATTGACTGGGATCGCTTGTGGAATGGCCAGTTGCCGTACAAGATCTCCCTCCCGAATTACCCGTTCGAAAAAATCCGTTGCTGGTATGAGCTCGATGCGGAAGCGCCGACATTGGACAATCCCTTGTCGACGCAGCGCAAGCTGCATCCCTTCATGGGCCGTAACGCGTCGGATCTGGCATCGGTACGCTATGTCAGCGATTTTCGCATCGACGATGTGCTGGACTATGCCTTCCATCGCGGAGCCCGGCAACAGATCTTGCCAACCTTTGTGCTCGACACCGCGCTGGCGCTGGCCCGGGTGTCCGGCGTCCAGGGCAGCGTGACCTTGCGCAATCTCGTTTGCCATGGCGATATTGACTGGGGTCTGGTCAAACATCTCCAGAGCGCCATCGCCGCCGATGGCGAGAACCGCTTCGAGGGCCACATTGTCTGGCTTGGGCAGGATGGGGTAGCGCAGTTGCTGGCCCGCTTCCAGCTGCAGGGAGACAGCGCTGCGCGCAGCGCTGCGGCGCCGCTCGATGTATCGGCAGTGCCGGTACGCCGCTCGGTCAGCGCCACCGGGTTTTATGATGAATTGAAAGAAGGCGGCCTCGATTACGCACCGTATCTGGAAAGTGTGCAGCAGGTGCGCATGCTGGCCAGCGGCGCATGCCTGGTCACGGTGCAGGAGCCATCCTTGAAGCAGCATCATTTTCCTGCCAATGTGAGCCTGGCGCCGATGGTGCTGGGAGCGCTCCTGCAGGTAACGCAATTCCTGGCAAAACAGGATGGATTGGCCGATTGGGCCTGGTACGCGCCGTTGGCGATGGACCAGCTTACCCTCGATACAGGCGAGGTTGCCCATCTGCTGTTCCATGGTCTGAGCGGTGTCGTCGACCTGCTCGATGCCGACGGTGCAACCCTGGGGACCTTATCCGGATTGCGCTTTGGCAGCATTGCACCGCAGGCTGACCAGCCGCCCGCCGAAGCACAGACGGCGGTTGCCGATGCGGCAGCTGAAAATACGAACATCATGACCGACCTGGTGGCGGGGATTCGCGCGAGAATGGCGGCGATCCTCAAATTCGAGGCCATCGATATCGACACCAGGACGCCGTTTTACAGCCTGGGCTTCGATTCGATTTCGATGACTGAGCTGGCCGCCAACATCAGCGCGGCCTTTGGCGTGGTCCTGACGCCGGCCTTGTTCTTTGAAATGGAAAACGTCGATCAGCTGGCCACGCATCTGCTGAGCACCCATCGGCTCAAGCTGCAGGACCGCTGGCGCCGGGACCATCAAACCCACGCCCGGATCACGCGCCCTGCGGTACTGGCGCCACCGACCCTGGCGCGTCGCCAGCCTGTAGCGCCGGCAACGGCCAGCCAGGATATGCCGATTGCCATCATCGGCGCGGCCGGGAAATTTCCGGGCGCGGAAAATCTCGATGCATTCTGGACCAATCTGCACGAGGGCCGGAATGCGATCGAATCCTTGCCCATGGATCGCTACGGAGCTGCCTATCAGGAAACAGTGCGTGCCGCCGACTTCCCCAAGAAGGCGGGCATTTTGCACAGCATCGATCGCTTCGACGCCGGCTTTTTCAATATCTCGCCGGCGGAAGCCGAATTGATGGACCCGCAACATCGCCTGTTCCTGGAGGCAGTCTGGAGTGCGCTGGAGAATGCAGCTTACCGCGCCAGCGGCCTGCCTGCCAATACCGGGGTCTATGTCGGCGTGTCCGCCACCGATTATGCGACCCTGCTGACGGCACATGGGGTTGCGGTCGATACTTATACGGCGACCGGAACCGCCCACTCCATGCTGGCCAACCGGGTCTCCTTTTTCCTCGACGTGCATGGTCCAAGCCAGGCGATCGATACGGCCTGCTCAAGCTCGCTGGTGGCATTGCACCGGGCGGTGGAGAGCATCCGCAGCGGACAGTGCGACATGGTGATCGCCGGCGGCGTCAACGTGGCCCTGAGCGTCGACACCTTTGTCGGCGCCCACATGGCTGGCATGTTGAGTCCGGACGGACAATGTAAAACCTTTTCCGAGCGCGCCAACGGCTATGTGCGCGGCGAAGGCGTGGCGGCGCTGGTGCTCAAGCCGCTGCATCAGGCCGAACGCGATGGCGATACGATTCTCGGGGTCATCCTGGGCAGTGCGGAGAACCATGGCGGACGCGCCAACTCGCTGACCGCGCCCAATCCCAGGGCGCAGGCCGAACTGCTTGAAACGGCGATGCGCGGCATTGATCCGGCCAGTATCGGCTATATCGAAACGCACGGCACCGGCACCAGCCTGGGCGACCCGGTCGAGATCAGCGGCCTCAAACTTGCCTTTGCCAATCTGCAAAAAGAGCATGGCGGCAAACCGCTACCCGAGGGGCATTGCGGTCTTGGTTCGGTCAAATCGAATATCGGCCATCTCGAAGCCGCCGCGGGGATCGCCGGCGTCGTCAAGGTCTTGCTGTCGATGCAGCATGGTTTGCTGCCAGCGAGCCTGCATTGCGACGTCATCAATCCCTACATCGATCTGGCTGGCAGTCCTTTCCATATCGTGCGCGAGCGTTCCGCATGGCCGCAGGCGCAAGACGAGAGAGGGCAGCCGCTGCCGCGTCGTGCCGGTGTCAGCAGTTTCGGTTTTGGTGGCGCCAATGCGCACGTCGTGCTGGAAGAGTACCTCGCCCAACCTGCCGCCGCGCCGCTGAACGCGGGACCGTATCTGATCGTGCTGTCGGCGCGCAGCGAAGACCGTTTGCGCAGGGCCGCCAGGAATCTGTACATGCTGGCGAAAAGCGCCGTGCCGCAAGCCGGTCTGATGGAGCGCATCGCCTATACGCTGCAGGTCGGGCGTGAAGCGATGCAGGAGCGGCTGGCCCTGTCAGCCGGATCGCTCGACGAGCTGGCCGATTTATTGTTGTCCTTCCTTGAGAGCCGGGCCTTGGGCGAGCGCCTGTTGCGCGGTTCGGTCAAGCGAGTCGGCGCTGCGGACCGGCTGCCGGCGCCGCCACATGCCAGTGCACAGCAACTGCTGCGGAACTGGGTCGACGGTCAGTTTGTCGACTGGGATCGACTCTATCAACATCGCCCACGGCGCATGGCGCTGCCGACCTATCCCTTTGCCCCGGACCGCTATTGGATCCCGAATCTGGCAAAACCCTTTGACGAGTTGCTGGTCGGGCAAGTGCTCGATGACGTGTTGGCTGACGCGGTCAGTCTCGACGAAGCGATAGTTGTGTTGAAGCAGGCCGGTTACGGCCTGCCGGAATGAAAACCAGGAGAACAGATTGAATCGTTTGCAAGGTATTTTGCGTGACTTGAAAAGTGGCGACCTGAATAAAGCCGATAGCCTGAACCTGCTGAGAGCCCAGCACGCCGGGCCGGAGCTCGATCAAGCGCCGGATCGGGATGGCGTATTCCTGTTCGATGCGGCGTGGTGCGAACAGCCGCTGGTGATCGATTCCGGCAAGCCGGTGTACAGCCGCCGTCTGTTGCTGTTGAGCGAGCAGTTCGCCGCTGTGGCGCAGGATCTGGAAGCCGGTGTTGGCGCGCTTGAATGCATCCTGATGCGGGCCGGTCCCGCTGATGCGGCGCTGCGGTTTGAAGCGTATGCGGCGCAAGCGCTGGCGGCGTTGAAGGCCCTTGTGTCCCAAAATTCGGTCGAGCAGGTGCTGGTCCAGGTCGTCATTTCCAGCGATGCGCAAGATGAAACCCTGTTTGGCCTGTCCGCGCTTCTGAAAACCGCTGAGCTGGAAAATCCGCGCATCAAGGCGCAACTGATCGGCTTGACGGCCAGGGACGATGTGGCGGCCCTGCTGCTGGCCGAGAGCGGCCAGCGCGGCGCGTCCATGGTGCGCTACCGCGCCGGCGTGCGCGCTGTCATGCAGTTGGAAGAGTACATCGATGACAGCGCCACGCAAGGCGCGGCGCACCCATGGCGCGACGCTGGCGTGTATCTGATCAGCGGTGGCGCAGGCGGCCTGGGCATGCTGTTCGCCCGCGAGATTGTGCGCCACGCCAGTGGCGCCAGGGTCATCCTGGCGGGACGCTCGGCGCTGACAGCGCAGCAACGGATCGCGTTGGAAAGCGTTAGCCCACAATTATTCTATCGTCAACTCGATGTCAGCGATGCTGGCTCGGTGGCAGCGTTGATGGCCAGCATCAAGGATCAGTTCGGCGGCCTGAACGGCATCTTGCATTGCGCCGGACAACTGCGCGACAGCTATATCCTGCACAAGAACGTCGCGCAATTAGCCGAGGTGCTGGCGCCCAAGGTGCGCGGGCTGGTCAATCTGGACCAGGCCAGCCGGGGTCTGCCACTGGATCTGTTCGTGACATTTTCTTCGCTGGCCGGTGTCACCGGTAATGTTGGCCAGGCCGATTATGGCCTGGCCAACGCGTTCATGGATCGCTATGCGGCGCAGCACCAGCGCACGGTATCGATTAACTGGCCGCTCTGGATCGATGGCGGAATGCGGGTTGATGCCGCAACCGATCAGGCGCTGCGCGACAGCGCCGGATTGACGCCTTTGACGACCGCAACCGGCCTGGCGGCGTTTTATCGCGCGCTTGCCAGTGGGCGCCGGCAGGTGCTGGTGGCACGCGGCCAGCGCCAGAAGGTGCGATCGTTCCTGATGCCATCGCCGTTGCCGTCGCCTTCGCCTTCGCCTTCCTCGGCCAGCGCAATGGCCGCAGTCGTCGCCGATCCGGCGCAACTGCGCGCCGCCACGCTCGAGCGTCTCAAGATCTTGTTCGCCGCCGGTACCAAGTACGACGTAGCCCAGTTCGATGCGTTCGAGCCTCTCGAGAGCTATGGCATCGATTCGCTCATGGTGACCCGGATGAACCAGAAACTGGCAGGCATCTACGATGCCTTGCCGAAGACGCTGCTCTACGAATGTCACACCTTGGCGGCGCTGAGCGACTACCTGTGCGCGCATCATCCGGCGCAGTCCTTGCGCTGGACCGGGCAGGAAAGCGGCCAGAACGCAAGCACGGCAACGGCAACAGCGTCACATCCAGCTGCCGTGGATCAAGCCGATGCCGGCGCGCGCGCCAGGAGCGCCGCCAGCGACGACGCCATCGCCATCATCGGCCTGAGCGGGCGCTATCCGCAAGCGCGAACGCTGGGCGAATACTGGGATAACCTCAAGGCCGGCCGCGACTGCATCAGCGAGATTCCGGACGAGCGCTGGTCGCTGGAGGGCTTTTTCGAGGCCGACCACAAGCAAGCCGTCGAGGCAGGAAAGAGCTATGGCAAATGGGGCGGCTTTATCGACGGCTTCGCGGAGTTCGATCCGCTGTTTTTCGGTATTTCGCCACGCGAAGCACTCGCCATGGATCCGCAGGAAAGACTGTTCATGCAGTCTTGCTGGGAAGTGCTGGAAGACGCTGCCTTGGGCAAGGATGCATTGGCCAAGCAGTATCAGGGACGGGTCGGCGTGTTCGCCGGCATCACCAAGACCGGCTTCAACCTGTATGGGCCGTCGCTCTGGCAGCAGGGTGACACCCTGCACCCGCGCACCAGCTTCAGCTCGGTTGCCAATCGGGTTTCCTATTTTCTCAACCTGAACGGACCGAGCCTGCCGATCGACACGATGTGTTCATCCTCGCTGACCGCGATCCATGAAGCTTGCCAGAAGCTGCTGCAGGGCGACTGTGCGCTGGCCATTGCCGGTGGCGTCAATCTGTACCTGCATCCTTCCAGCTATGTGGAACTGAGCGCGGCGCATATGTTATCCGAGGACGGCCGCTGCAAGAGCTTCGGGCAAGGCGGCAATGGCTTTGTTCCGGGCGAGGGCGTCGGCTGTGTGCTGCTCAAGCCGCTGGCGCGGGCGATCGCCGACGGCGATCAGATCCATGCCGTGATACGCGCCACGCAGATCAATCATGGTGGCAAGACCAACGGCTATACCGTGCCAAATCCGGCAGCCCAGCGCGACCTGATCCGCGCTACGCTGGACAAGGCCGGCATCGATGCGCGCAGCATCGGCTACGTGGAAGCACATGGTACCGGCACGGAAATGGGCGATCCGATCGAAATATCCGGCCTGACCCAGGCCTTCCGGGTCGATACCGGGGACCTGGCTTACTGTGCGATCGGTTCAGCCAAATCGAATCTCGGTCATCTGGAAGCGGCGGCCGGGATCGCCGGCCTGACCAAAATCGTTTTACAGATGAAGCATCGGCAGCTGGTGCCCAGCTTGCATGCCACCGTATTGAACCAGCATATCGATTTTGCCCGCAGCCCGTTTGTAGTGCAGCAGCAATTGAGCCCGTGGCAGCGCCAGTCTGGTGCAGCCGGTGAATTGCCGCTGCGTGCGGCCATCAGTTCGTTTGGTGCCGGCGGCGCCAATGCGCATGTCATTTTGGAGGAATATATGCCGCAGCAAGTATCCGCGACGGTGGCGCGGCCGGCGGCGGTGCTGCTGTCGGCGCGCACCGAACCTGCCTTGCGCGCCAGCGTCGCCAGGCTGCTTGGTTTCCTGGCGCGGGCTCAGCCGGTGGCTGCAGCCGCAACACCCGCATTGCAGGAGGCGGTGCGGCGCCATCTGGCCGAGCTGATCCACGTCGATCAAGCGCAGATCGAAACCGATGTGCGTTTTGACGAATACGGCGTCGACGTCTTCGATCGGTTGCGGCTGCATGAAAAGCTGTGCGACGAATTCGGTTTGAAGGGGGCTGCCGATAGCGTCCAGGATTGCCAGACGGTGAGCGCCTTGATCGACCGCTTGAGTCAGCAGACGGCATCGACCGCTGGCGTGAATCTTGCCGATCTTGCCTACACCTTGCAAGTCGGGCGTGAACCAATGGAATATCGTCTTGCCTGCGTCACCAGTTCAATCGCGGAACTGACCGCCATGCTGGAAAAATTTCTCTCCGGCGATCATGTCATCGATGGCTTGCAGCTTGGCCAGGCGCAGCAGAATGGCGAGCTGCAACAGGCGCTCGATGCCGATCCGCAGCGCCGCCGGCAGCTGGCCGATGCCATTGCCAGTACCGACCTGGGACAACTGTGCGTTCTCTGGACCGGCGGCCAGCGTATCGACTGGTCGGTTCTCTACAAGGGCGCCCTGCCGCGCCGCATCAGTTTGCCGACCTATCCTTTCGCCAGGAACCGCTACTGGATCGCCGACCGTCAAGCCCGGCCGCCAGCGGCCAGCATCGCTGTGCCTGCCGCTGCCGCTGCCGCTGTGCCTGCCGCTGCCGCTGTGCCTGCCGCTGTCGTTGCCGCTGCCGTCGCCGTCGCCGATCCCGCAGAGGTACAGGCATTCATTGTCCAGACGATCATCGACAAGCTTGGCGCAGCACTGAATCTGGAAGCGGACGAGATCAGGCTCGAGCAATCCTTTGCCGATTATGGACTGGACTCCATTCTTGGCGTCAATCTGGTCGAGGCCTTGAACGCAGCGTTCGGGATCGGGCTGGAAACTACCTGCCTGTTTGATTACAGCTCCGTGCGCAAACTGAGCGCCTTCATTGGTACCCAGTACAAGGATCACCAGCCGGCCGCCCGCAGTGCTGCGGCAGCGCCGCCTGCCGCACCGTCCGCCGCTCTGGATGCCATCGCCATCATCGGCATCAGCGGCCGTTTTGCGCAGTCCGCCAACGTGGCGCAGTTGTGGGAGCATCTCGCTGGCGGCCGCGACCTGGTGGAGGAAGTCTCGCGCTGGCCTTTGCCAGGCCGCGACGTCGATCCGGCCGCGTGCCGCCACGGCGGCTTTATCGACGGTATCGATCAGTTCGATCCCTTGTTCTTTAATATTTCGGGCGTCGAAGCGACTTATATGGACCCGCAGCAACGCTTGTTCTTGCAGGAATCCTGGAGCGCGCTGGAAGACGCCGGCTATGCCGGTACGGCGATCGCCGGACGCGCTTGCGGGGTCTATGTCGGCTGTTGCGGCGGCGATTATCAAGACCTGTTTCTTGGCAAACCGTCGGCGCAATCCTTGTGGGGCAACATGGCGTCGGTGATTCCGTCGCGGATTGCCTACTACCTGGACTTGAAAGGTCCGGCGCTGGCGATCGACACCGCATGCTCGAGCTCGCTGGTGGCGATCGACATGGCGTGCAAGGATCTGCGCAGCGGCGAAACCGAGATGGCCCTGGCCGGTGGCGTATTTCTCCAGGCCACGCCCAAGCTGTACACCGCGGCCAATCGCGCCGGCATGCTCTCGCCCAGCGGACGCTGCCACGCATTCGATGCGGGCGCGGACGGCTTCGTTCCGGGCGAGGGAGTCGGCGTGCTTGTGCTCAAGCGCCTGAGCGAGGCGCAAGCCGACGGCGATCATATCTATGGTGTGATCCGCGGCTCGGGCGTCAATCAGGACGGTGCCACCAACGGCATCACCGCGCCCAGTGCCAAATCGCAGGAAGCACTGTTGCGCCGCATTTACGACAAGTTCGATATCGACGCCGCGCAGATCCAGATGGTCGAGGCCCATGGCACCGGCACCCGCTTGGGCGATCCCATCGAATTCGGCGCGCTCAGCAAAGCCTTCCGCGCCGATACCGATCAGAAGCAATATTGCGCGATCGGTTCGATCAAGACCAATCTCGGCCACAGCCAATACGCGGCAGGCGTCACCGGCGTGATCAAGATCCTGCTGGCGCTGCAACATCGCCAGATACCGCCGTCACTGCATTATCGCGAAGGCAATCCAGCGATCCAGTTCGCCGACAGCCCGTTCTTCGTCAATACCCAGTTGCAGCCGTGGGCGGCGCCGGCCACGGGCGCACGCCTGGCTGCCGTCAGTTCGTTCGGGGCAGGCGGTACCAATGCCCACCTGGTCATTGGCGAAGCGCCGCTGCACACGCGCCAGCATGCGATCAAGCCAGCCTATCTGGTCACGCTCTCGGCACGCAGCGCGCCGCAGTTACGGCAACAGGCCGAACAATTGCTCGGCCACTGCCGGCGGGTGCCTGCACTCGATTGCGGCAATCTGAGCTTCACCTTGATGAGCGGACGCCAGCACTTTGAACAGCGGCTGGCCCTGGTTGTGGCAAGCGGCGATGAACTGGTCGCCGCCTTGGAAGCATGGCTGGCGGCCCCGCGCGCGCAGGGCAACAAGGCCGGACAAGTCCAGCAAGGCGTCTTGATGCGGCAGTGGGATCAATCCGTTCAGAATTTGTCCGGCCTGCGCCAGCCGCACGATTACCGGGCCGGGTTGGCGCACTTGTGCGAGGCGTATCTGGCCGGCGCTGAGCCCATCAGCGGTCCGCTGTTTGACGGTGGCGGCTATGAGCGCCTGTCCTTGCCCACTTACCCGTTCGCCCGCGACCGCTACTGGCTCAGTGCCGAAGCGATGACGCAAGCGGCAGCCGGCCCGCATCCCTTACTGCAACGCACTTTGGCGGTGGCGCAGGGCCATGCTTTCAGCACGCGCTTTAGCGGCGCTGAATTTTTCCTGGCCGATCATCAAGTGCAAGGCAGGGCGATCCTGCCGGGCGTGCTCTCGCTGGAAATGGCGCGCGCAGCACTGGCTGCGGCCATCGGCAAGGACACCGGAATCCGCCTGAGCGATGTGGTGTGGGTACGGCCGTTTGCGATAGCCGGGCAGAACACGGAACTGCAGATCGATCTCGCCGGCGGCGATGCCGGCGCCAAGGTTGAATTCAAGATACGCGATGCAGCCCGGGCCGGGCACGTCTATACGCAAGGGTTTGCGCAGTCGATGACGGCGCAGGCGCCGCAACTGAACCTGGATTTCATCCGCGCCAGTTGTACGCAAAACGATGTCTCAAAAGATCAATGTTATGAGGCGATCCGGGCGATGGGAATTGCGCACGGCGCGCGCCTGCAAGCGGTGGCCGAGATCCATGTCGGCGTGGGCCTGGCGATGGCCAGGCTGAGCTTGCCTGGCGCCGTCGCCGGCCATGCCTATGTGCTGCATCCGAGCATGACTGATTCGGCCATCCAGGCGTCGATCGGCTTGCTGATGGGTGAGGGTACGCCTCACACCGCGCTCCCCTTTGCGCTGCAGACCCTGGAAGTGTATGCACCGTGCGTTGCCAGCATGTGGGCGGTGATCCGTACCAGCACCGCGCAAGCCGGGATGGAAAAAATGGATATCGATCTGTGCGATGACAACGGTGCGGTGTGTGTGCGCATGCTGGGATACAGTTCGCGCGTGCTGGAGAAATCCGCGCCCGCCGACCCGGCGTTTCCGGTCTTGCTGCAGCCGGTCTGGGATGTGCTGCCGCTGCCGGCCGCTGTGCCGTTCCACGGCCGCATGGTGCTGCTCGGGGCCTCGCCGCAACAGCGGCGGGCGGTTCAGGCAATCCATCCCGCAGTCCAGGTACTGGCGTTCGGGACCGACGATAGTATCGCGCAGATGACAGCCAAGCTCGCTGCGCTGCAAGAGTTCGACCATCTGCTCTGGTTCGCCGATGCGCGGGCGCTGAGCGCACCCTCCGATGAGGCCTTGCTGGAGCGCCAAGGTGACGGCGTGATCCGGGCATTCAGGCTGATCAAGGCACTGCTCGGCGCCGGTTACGATGCGCGGGCCGTGCACTGGACTGTGATTACCACCCGCTGCCAGGCCTGCGATGGCAGCGATGCGGTGCTGCCGACAGACGCCGGCCTGCACGGATTGTTTGGCTCGCTGGCCAAGGAGTATCCGAACTGGGCAATACGGATTGCCGACGTGGATAACGCCGACGACTACCCGCTGAACGCCGTCCTCGGCCTGCCGTTCGATCCTAGCGGGGATGCCTGGGTATTGCGAAACGCAGAATGGCATCGGCGTCGTTTTGTGCCGATGCTGCAAGCTGAGGCAGAACCACCGGCCTGTCGCCGGGGCGGCGTGTATGTTGTCATCGGCGGTGCCGGCGGCGTCGGCGCTGTATGGAGCGAATACATGATCCGCACCTATCAGGCCCAGCTCATCTGGATTGGCCGCAGCCGTCCGGATGCGCAGCTCCAGGCCAAGCTCGACGCCTTGTCGGCGTTCGGCCCGGCGCCGCACTATGTCGCAGCCGATGCCAGCGATCTGCTTTCCTTGCAGGCGGCGTGCGCTGAAATCGAGCACAAGTTCGGCGTGATTCATGGCGTGGTGCATTCGGCCATCGTGCTGCTCGATCAAAGCCTGGCGAAAATGGATGAGCAGCGTTTCCTTGCCAGTTACCGTGCCAAGGTCGACGTCAGTGTGCGCATGGCGCAAGTGTTTGGCCGCAAGACCCAGGACTTCATGCTGTTCTTCTCATCGATCCAGTCGTTTGCCAAAATGCCAGGCCAGAGCAATTATGCTGCCGGCTGTACCTTCAAGGATGCTTTCGCCCATTATCTGGGGCAGCATGGCAGCGTGCCTGTCAAGGTCATGAACTGGGGCTATTGGGGCAAGGTCGGCATCGTCGCCACCGCGGAGTATGAACAACGCATGGCTGCGGCAGGGCTGGCATCGATTGAACCGCCGGAAGCCATGGCCGCGCTGGAAACGCTGCTGAGCGGCGCCAGCAATCAGATTGCGCTGCTCAAGAGCACGCGCCTGCCGGCGATGGACGGCATGATGCTCGATCAAGCCGTCACGGCCTATCCGCAATCGCTGCAATCGTGCATCGGCCAGATCCAGCAAACCATCCGTCCGCAAGAAGCGCAAGTGATCGGCATGCGCGCCAAGGTCGGTGCGCAAATGAGCGAAATGGATACCTTGCTGGCGCGTTTGCTGTTCGGACAGCTGCAGGCCATCGGCCTGTTTGCCGGAGCGGACCATGAGATCGCTGCGATGCGGGCCCAATTGCCGCCATTGTATGAACGCTGGCTCGATGAGAGCATCGTGGTGTTGACCCGTCACGGCTGGATCAGCGGCAACGGCGTTTCTTGCAGGGCGCTCAAGACGATCGACCTGGCCGAGGCCTGGGCCGACTGGGATCGCGAGAAAGCGCCGTGGCTGCTGGACGATAACCGCCGCGCCCAGGTGCAACTGGTCGAGACCATGCTGCGCGCCTTGCCGGACATCTTGCAGCGCAAGCGGCTGGCCACGGACGCCATGTTCCCTAACTCATCGCTCAAGCTGGTCGAGGGCATCTACAAGAACAACCTGGTTGCGGATTACTTCAATGCGGTCCTGTCCGACGTCCTGGTCGCGTACGTGCAGCAAAGACTGGCGCAGGATCCAACAGCCCGCATACGCATCCTCGAAATCGGCGCCGGCACCGGCGGCACCAGCGCCCGTGTATTCCCCAAGCTGCGTCCCTACCAGCAGCACATCGCCGAATACTGCTATACGGATCTGTCGAAGGCTTTCCTGATGCATGCGCAACGTGAATACGGACCGGACAATCCCTATCTGACGTACAAACTATTCAACGTCGGCAACCCGATCGCCGGGCAACAGATCGACGCCGGCGGCTTTGACGTGGTGATCGCCACCAACGTGCTGCACGCCACGCGCAACATCCGCACCACCATGCGTAACGCCAAGGCGGCGATGCGACGCAACGGCCTGCTGTTATTGAATGAGCTGAGCGATAACGTGCTATTCAGTCATCTCACCTTCGGTTTGCTGGAAGGATGGTGGTTGTATGACGATCCTGCACTGCGTATTCCAGGCTCGCCCGGACTCTATCCGCAAGCGTGGAAACAGGTACTGGAAAGCGAAGGCTTCGGCTCGGTGACATTCCCCGCCGATGCGGCACATGCCATGGGCCAGCAAATCATCGTTGGCGAAAGCGATGGCCTGGCACGCCAGATCACGCCGGCGCAGACAGCACGCACGGTCATGCCGCTTCGCAATGAGCAAGCTGGCGTGGCGTCGATCGCGCAGCCCTTGCCGGCAGCGGCTGCGGTCCCGGCGCCAGTCGCGGCAACGGTAACGGCAGCGGCAGCGGCACCGGCCGTTGTGCCAGCGATCGACAGCAATATCTTGCGCGACAAGGCGCGCCACTATTTCAAGAAGATGGTTGGCGACACGATTCGCATTCCCGCGCAAGAAATCGAGGCTTTTGAACCCCTGGAACGCTATGGCATCGACTCGATCCTGGTGGTACAGCTGACCAATAGCCTGCGCACGGTGCTCGACAACATCAGCAGTACCTTGTTCTTTGAAGTACAGACCATCGATGGGCTGATCGACCATCTCATGTCGACCCAGCGCGAGGCGCTTGCCGCGCTGCTGGGCGTGAGCGCGGTTGCCGCGATGCCCGCAGCGCCTGTTTCTGTGGCGCCCACTCCTGCGGCCCCAGCTCCTGTTGCGGTGCAGACGCCAGCAGCTGCGCCTGGCGCTGAGCCGCTTGGCCGTCCCCTTGCCAGCAATCAGGATATCGCCATCATCGGTTTGTCCGGACGTTATCCGCAGGCCGAGAATGTGCAGCGCTTCTGGGAAAACCTGCGTGATGGGAAAAATTGCGTCACCGAAATTCCGCCTGAACGCTGGAACTGGCGCGATTATTACGATGCTGAAAAGGGCAAGGCCGGTGCGATCTATAGCAAGTTTGGCGGCTTTCTCGACGGTATTTCGCATTTCGATCCGCTGTTTTTCCATCTGTCGCCAGCCGAAGCCGAACGCATGGATCCGCAAGAGCGCCTGTTCTTGCAGCAAGCCCATGGCGCCATCGAAGATGCCGGCTACACGCCGAAACATCTCGCTGCGCAGCAAAAAGTGGGGGTGTTCGTTGGTGTGATGAACGGGCGCTATCCCACTGGCGCAGCCTACTGGTCGGCCGCCAACCGGGTTTCTTATCTGTTCAACTTTACCGGCCCAAGCCTGGCGGTCGATACCGCATGCTCATCATCGCTGACGGCATTGCATCTGGCTGTCGAAAGCATCCATAGCGGCATGAGCGACTGCGCGCTTGCCGGGGGCGTGAATCTGATCGTCGATCCGCAGCATTACGTTACCTTGTCCGAGATGGTGATGTTGTCTCCGTCCGACAAATGCCGCTCCTTTGGCGATCATGCCGACGGTTTCATCGACGGCGAGGGCGTGGGAGCCGTGTTGCTCAAGCCATTGGCCAAGGCCCTGGCCGATGGCGACCATGTGTATGGCGTGATCAAGGGCACGGCGATCAACGCTGGCGGCAAGACCAATAGCTACACGGTGCCTAGTCCGCTGGCGCAGGCGCAGGTGGTGCGCGATGCCTGTCAGCGCGCTGGTGTGGATCCGCGCACCATCAGCTATATCGAGGCACATGGCACCGGCACGTCGCTCGGCGATCCGATCGAAATCGCTGGCTTGAGCCGCGCATTCATGCACACGACGCAAGACAAACAGTTTTGTGCCATCGGCTCGGTCAAGTCCAATATCGGTCATTGCGAAAGCGCTGCCGGCCTGGCGGGCCTGACTAAAGTGCTGCTGCAATTGAAATATCGGCAGCTGGCACCATCGCTGCATGCCGAGACCCTGAACCCGCGTATCGATTTTGCCGACAGCCCCTTTGTGGTGCAGCGTGCGCTGGGCGATTGGCACAGGCCGCTGGTGGATGGAAAAGAGTATCCCTTGCGGGCCGGTATCAGCTCCTTTGGCGCCGGCGGTGCCAACGCCCATGTCATTATCGAAGAGTACGTGGAAGCGCAAGGTCCGGCGCGCGCCAGTGCCGCTCCGGCGGCGATCTTGCTGTCGGCAAAAAGCGCTGAACGCCTGGCTGTCATGGCGCAGGATTTGCTGGCCTTCCTGGCGGCGCAAGCGCACACCGACCTGGCCGACCTGGCCTGCACCTTGCAGACTGGCCGGGTGGCGCATGAGTATCGCCTGGCGGTGGTGGCCGATTCGGTCCTCGTCGTCCAGGAAAAGCTGCGGGCATTCCTCGCCGGCGATCAGCAGCAGGATGAGCTGTATGCCGGGCGCGCCGATGGCAAACGCGACAGCATGGCTGCCTACGACGGCGACGCCGACATGCAACGCACCTTCGCTGCCTGGGCCGCGCAGGGGCAATATGCCAAGCTCCTGAAGCTGTGGGTGCAAGGCGCCAATTTCGATTGGGCGGGATTTGGCATTCATGGCGGAGCGCGCCGCATCAGCTTGCCGACCTATCCTTTTGCCAAGGAACATTATTGGATGGAGCGCGCCAAGGGCCGGCTGGCAACTGCTGCGCAGGTCTTGCATCCGCTGTTGCAGGCCAATACCTCTGGCTTGGACGGACTGCGCTTCAGTTCGCATTTCAGCGGCCAGGAATCTTTCCTTGCCGATCACGTCGTCCAGGGACGGCGTGTGCTGCCTGGCGTTGCCTACCTGGAGATGGCACGCGCCGCGCTGCAGCATCTCAAGCCGCAGCCGGCGGCAACGGCAAGCATTGTGCTGAGCAATGTGGTGTGGGCACGGCCGTTTGGCATCGACACCGATGCGGCCAGTTTGCACATCGGGCTCCATCCGCAAGAGGAAGGCCGGATCGGTTTCAACATCCATAGCGACGACACAACGGGTGCGTCCGTGCACAGCCAGGGCAGCATGCGCTGGGAGCAGCTCGATGCCGCTCCGGCGCCGCTCGATCTATCGCTGTTGCAGACGCAGATGACCCGCGCCCAATTCGACGCCGGACAAATGTATGCCGCATTCGAGGCGCTCGGCATCGATTACGGTCCGGCCCAGCGCGGCATCGCCGCGGTGTATGCGGGCCAGACGGCAGTGCTGGCGCATCTGATGTTGCCTCCTGCATTGATCGATGGCGCTGATGCCTTTGTGTTGCATCCCTGTTTGATGGATTCGGCTCTGCAGGCAAGCCTGGCGCTCATGCTCGATGACGATGGCGTGCTGGCCCAGCCGACGCCGATGCTGCCTTTTGCCTTGGCCCGGGTTGAGGTGCTGGCGCCATGCAGTGAGTCCATGTGGGTCTGGATCACCCCCAGCTCGGCGGCGCAAACCAGTAGCCAGGTACAAAAGCTCGATTTTGCATTGTGCGACGACAGCGGCCGCGTTTGCGTGCGCATGCAAGGCTTTGCTGCGCGCCGCCTGGCCGGGACGCCCGGTGTCACGACGCCTGCCAGTGCGCCACAGCGGCCGACAGACGATGCGCTTGATCAACGCACGCGTCGTTATCTGACGACCATGCTGGCCGCCGCCACCAAACTCGCCCCGCAGCGTATCGCTGTGGAGCAGCCGTTTGAGGAGTACGGCCTCGATTCGATCATGGTCATCAAACTGACCAGCGAACTTGAAAAACATTTCGGACCTTTGTCGAAAACGCTCTTTTTTGAAAACAAGAACCTGGCAGAACTGGCCGGCTATTTTGTCGCCGCACATCCGGATCGGCTGGAGTCGCTGCTTGGTACTAACAAAAGCGTAGCCGCGACGATGGTCAAGGCTCACCACGCCAGCGTGGCGCCTCCCAAGCCAGTCCTCGCCAGGACGGCAACACCGCCCGCAGCCGTGACGACGCAGGATGTCGCCATCATCGGCCTCGCCGGACGCTATCCGATGGCTGCCAGCCTGGAACAGTTCTGGCTCAACCTGCGCGATGGCCGCGACTGCATCACCGAAATACCGCCAGGGCGCTGGGATCACAGCTTGTACTTCAATCCAGACAAGACACAGCCTGGCACCACCAACAGCAAATGGGGTGGCTTCCTGGATGATTTCGATCAGTTCGACCCCCTGTTCTTCAATATTTCGCCACGCGACGCGGCAATGATCGATCCGCAGGAACGCTTATTCCTGGAAAGCGTGTATCACGCGATGGAAGATGCCGGCTACAGCCGCCGCAGTCTGGCCGAGGAAGGCGGCAAGGTCGGCGTTTTTGTTGGCGTGATGTACGAGGAATACCAGCTGTACGGCGCCGAGCAAACCTTGCGCGGGCAGCCGATGGCGCTGTCCGGGAGCGCAGCGTCGATTGCCAACCGGGTATCGTATTTCTTTGACCTGCACGGGCCCAGCATGGCAGTCGACACCATGTGTTCGTCGTCGTTGACCGCCATCCATCTGGCCTGCCAGGCTTTGCGGCAAGGCGATTGTGCAATGGCGATCGCAGGCGGCGTCAACCTGAATTTGCATCCGAACAAATATCTGGCGCTGGGACAGGGTAAATTCGCCTCCAGCAAGGGACGCTGCGAAAGCTTCGGTGAAGGCGGCGACGGCTATGTGCCAAGCGAAGGCGTGGGAGCCTTGCTGCTCAAACCACTGGCGCAGGCGCAAGCCGATGGCGACCATATTTACGGCATCATCAAAGGGAGCGCCATCAATCATGGCGGCAAGAGCAATGCCTATACCGTGCCCAATCCTGGCGCCCAGTCAGAGGTGATTACGCAGGCTTTGGAAAAAGCGGCCATTTCCGCTCGCAGCGTCAGCTATATCGAAGCGCATGGGACCGGTACTGCGCTTGGCGATCCGATCGAGATCGCCGGATTGAGCAACAGCTTCCGCATGCATACCGCCGACACCGGATTTTGCGCCATCGGTTCGGCCAAATCGAATATTGGCCATTGCGAAAGCGCGGCCGGGATTGCCGGTGTCACCAAGGTGTTGCTGCAAATGAAGCATCGTCAATTGGTGCCATCCTTGCATTCCGCTGTTCTCAATGCGCATATCAACTTTGAGAGCACCCCGTTTGTCGTGCAGCAGACCTTGAGCGAATGGCAGCGGCCACTGATTGAACTGGACGGCGCCATGGTCGAATCTCCATTGCGCGCGGGTGTCAGTTCATTTGGCGCCGGTGGCGCCAATGCCCATGTGGTGATTGAAGAGTATGCGATGCAGCCGAGTGCCGCTATCAGCGATGGGGAACCCGTGGTGATCGTGCTCTCTGCAAAGACTGGCGCGCAGTTACGTGACGTGGTCGCCAAGCTGGGCCACTATCTGGATGAAGAACATCCTGCCCTGCAAGACCTCGCCTATACCTTGCAGGTCGGTCGTGATGCAATGGAAGAGCGGCTTGGCTTCGTTGCCGCTTCGATGTCGGAGTTGCGTACCAAACTACAGCAATTCCTCGATGGTGACGATGCGACGGCAAACGTGCACCGCGGACAAATCAAGAGCAGCAAACATGTGCTGGCGGCATTTGCCGCCGACGACGACTTGCGTACTGCCATCGATAGCTGGGTGGATAAGCGCAAATACGAGAAATTGCTGGAAATGTGGGTGCAAGGCTTGAGTTTTGATTGGCAATTGCTGCATCCGGCACAGCGGCCGCAGCGTATCAGCTTGCCGACTTACCCCTTCGCCAGGGAGCGCTACTGGGTGCCCGGGGAGGCAACCCCATCGATGCCAATGGCCGCGAGCGAAGCGGGCGTCGATGACAGCGCCGACGCATTCTTGCCGGATGCCTTGTCCGGCGTCGTGATGCTGCATCCGCAGTGGCAGCGGCAAGCGTTGCAGCCAGTGGCGGAGGTGGCCGGGTTCAGCCGGCATCTGGTGCTGCTATGCGATATGGCCGCCATGTCCGCAGCCGGCATCAAGGACGCACTGGGATCTGCACAGTGCCAGTCGTTACAGAGTACCGGCCATGATGCCGGGGCGCGTTTCTCCGGTATCGCCCGGCATGTATTCGAGGCCATGCAAGCCTTGCTGCAAGAGAAACCGCGCAGCGATGTGCTGGTGCAGGTGGTGGTGCCGGCCGATGGCGAGCAGGCAGTCCTGGCGGGCTTGTCTGGCTTGCTGAAGACGGTCGCGCTGGAGAATCCGCGCATCAGGACGCAACTGATCGCGCTGTCGGAGATTGCCGGGGCGGCGCAGCTGGCCGCCATCCTGCGCGCCGAGAGTGCGCAGGAGACGGCATCCGTGGTGCGCTATAGCGGTGCGGCCCGTTCGGTGGCGCGGCTGGATGAAATGCTCAATGCGGCCGTGGCGGCGCATCCCTGGCGCGAGCAGGGGGTGTATCTGATTACCGGCGGCGCTGGCGCCCTGGGCCTGGTCTTTGCCAGGGCCATCCTGGCGCAAACGCCGCAGGCAACGGTGATACTGAGCGGCCGTTCGGCGCTCGATGAAGCGCAGCAATCGCAGTTGAGGCAGCTTGGCGCCGTATACCGTCAGCTCGATGTGGCCGATGGCGCAGCCGTGGAGCGGCTGGTGGCGGCGATCTGCGACGAGTTCGGGCCGCTCACCGGGATTTTGCACAGTGCCGGCGTGCTGCGCGACAGTTACCTGTTGAAC